>JAGQPD010001045.1 GCA_020426865.1 Planctomycetales bacterium | reverse complement strand
ACTGAGGCCAGGCGAAAGCCCACGCGGCCGTAGCGGGCCTCAGGCCAGCGCCTAATCCGGGACGAGGCCCCGAGGTTCACCGCCGACGGGTGGTTGTTCCAGCTCCCGCCCCGCATGACGCGGAGGCGGCCAATCGGCGGCCCATTGGATTCCTCAATGGATTCCTCAACAGCGACTCGTTTGGCCCTGCGTTTATCATAAGTTGTATCATCATAGTAATCAGCCCCCCACTCCCATAAATTGCCGTGCCCATCGAACAACCCCATGCTATTGGGGAGTATCTGTCCTACTCGATGGGGATGGCTTCCGCTATTCGAGTCCGTCCACGCATAGTCGTCAAGTTGGGCCTTGCTGTCACCGAAACAGAAAACGTCGCGGCTACCGCCGCGAATCGCAAACTCAAGCTGACACTCGGTCGGAAGCTGATACTGCCGCCCTAACCACTTGCAGAAAATCCACGCGTCCCAATAGGTGGTACAGCAAACGGGCATATCTAGTTCACTTGCGCTGTCCTCAGACGATTTTTTCTCGCGTTTCCAGAAGTCCGCGAGTATCTTCGAAATGGGTTCTTCTCGCCAAGTATCCGTAATTTTACTTTCGAGAAACCGCGGGTCGAATTCCCGATACTGGCGCCAAGTAACCGACGTCGCTTGGATGTGAAACTGACCAACCCGCACCAGGTGTTCTTTGTCGGTGTTCTTCCCCATCAACGTGACAAACGGGTCAGGATGCTCACCGTCGGTCCGGTGTTCGTAGGCGCAAATCCAATCAGGCGGCGGACACGGCAGAAACGTGAAAGATTTTGTTTTGGATGATTCCTTGCGCCATCGTTCCAACCGGTCACTGCGTGCCGGTTCGTGATACGGTATGTCCTCGAATCGTGCACTTGTGTTCTCGAACTTCCTCGCCAAATCTCGCGATGACTCGCGAAACTCCTCCATCACTTTCTCTGCGCCTGGCAAGACCAACTCCTTACCGAGACGAAGTCGTTCCTCCAGGGCAAGATCGGCACCCGATACGAGCTTGCGATCCTGCACAAACTGGTACTCACGCAGGATCTGCTCATCGAGTTCGAACAGGTGCCATGCACGGAACATCAATTCCGTCGGGCGGATTTCGTTGGGGGGCAACCGGAAGAGCGCCGATAGCGATCGACAGGTCACATCAGGGTCGATCTTGGCAAAGGGAAACCTGTCCGAATCCTGCGTGTGGCGCGGCATGTCGATCGCGTACAGGCAACAGTCTTTCCACTCGGGATCGTTCGTGTAATGCCAGGCACAGCGGGATTCCGCCGATCCGTTGTGATCGTCGGGGTTATTCTGCCCAAAGACGTCCCACTCCGTCGCGTAGCACGTCAGATACCGCGCCGCCAGCAATTCAACCGTCTTGCGGTTGCGAAACGCGATGCCCGTTTCGCCGTCACCAAAATGTTCGAAGACACTTCGATAGTTGAAGACAATCGTCTTTAGAATCACGATCGCCCACTTCCAATGCGACCTCATCTTGGCATCTGTGAGCTCTTCTCCCAATTCATCGAGCTCTTTGTGACGTAAGAATCGCGCCAAACACTTGCTCAAGAACTTGGGTTGCTCTTTCTCGGTCACTCTACCCGGATACTTTCCCTGCAGCATCATTTCAAACGCAATCAACGATTGAATGTGGTCCAGGACTTTGATATTCGAGTTTTTCTTCTCGTGTGGCGCTGTAACGTTTGCTACCATGCATGCTTCTTGGATAGCTGCTTCTTTCACGATCAGCTCTCGATCAAGCAGCATCCACGAACTCATCACGGACAATTCGCTTAGGGTTCGGAATAGCGGCAGGGG
>JAGQPD010001044.1 GCA_020426865.1 Planctomycetales bacterium | reverse complement strand
AGAGGCTGGACCGTGACGGGGGTGACCATTCTGGGAACCCTCTGCGAGATGTGCATGCTGCCCCATGTACACGACGCGGGCGATGTTTTCACGCATTACGGCGGGCCCCTTGTATTGCGCTCCAGGCGCGAAAAAACATCTCGTGCCCCGACCGTCATGTGCATTGGTCGCGGACCGGATCCGGAATTTTAGATGAAAGGAGTGACCAATGGGCGAGATGCAGTATTTTCTATGGATCGTGTGCGCGTACGTTGTATGGATTGGGGCCGCGTATGCGCGGGACTGGTGGCAGCAGTCACGGCGGCCACGTCCCCTGCCATCGCCGGACATTCCGCGCTGTGCCAAACAGATGCATAGCGGTGATGCATTGCATCAACAGCATGTTCTATCGATTGACGCTTGTGCCAACTCACTCACAACTGGTCCGATGCCGGTTGAGAAATCATAGCGCCACACCGTCACCTCGAGGGAACTCGGACAGACTTTCAGTCGTCACGATTGTCTTCCTTCACTTCGGCATGTATCTGACCGCTATGTCCCACCAGTTTGTCGATGGCCTGTAGCTTGGCGCGTAACGTTGTACGAGAGATACCTAGCCTTCTTGCAGCCTCGACTTGGTTACCTTGCACGTGCCGGAGCACCAGATCGAACACGGATCGATCAACGGCGATTTGAAGCTTATGGTAGATATCAAGGTCGCCTTGTTCGAGTAGGCGTTTCACGAGTTGTCGTATATCAATGTTGTCGCTAGCCGAGGACGTGGCAAGCTCCTTAGTAAGTCGAGCACCTTTTTGAATGCTCGCAGGTAGGCATTCCGGTGTAATTACCTCGTGTGTTGCGTTGACAAGTGCGTTTTTGATGGCCCCTTGCAGTTCGCGGACGTTGCCGGGCCAGGAGTAGCTCCGTAATAACTCCAACGTCTCGGTTGAAGCCGTTCGCACTCGTTTGCCTACCTCGCCTTTGTGGAGCTGTATGAAATAGTCGACAAGCAAGGGGAGGTCGTCCAGACGCTCGCGAAGTGCGGGTAGGGAGATGGTATAGACCTTGAGCCTGTAGAATAAATCCTGGCGGAATTTACCTGCCGCGGCGAGTTCCTCCAGGTTTTGGTTCGTGGCGGCAATCACGCGGCTGTCGGCTTGCACGGTCTCCGTACCCCCGACCCTTTCGAAACGCTGATCTTGCAGGACCCGCAGCACCTTCGCTTGTGTCGCGCCGGTCATATCGCCGATTTCATCAAGAAAAATGGTACCACCGCTAGCCTGTTCAAACTTTCCGACACGTTGCCTTTCCGCGCCGGTGAAGGAACCGCGTTCATGACCAAACAGCTCACTTTCCAAAAGTGACTCAGGAATGGCCGCGCAGTTAATTGCCAACATTGGCAGCTGACTGCGGCGACTGTGATGGTGAATGGCCCGCGCGACGAGTTCTTTCCCGGTGCCAGATTCACCGAGAATCAGAACATTCACGTCCGTTTCGGCAACTCGCCCGATTGCCTTGTAAACCTCCTGCATTTCGGGTGAATGTCCGACAATCGCACCAGCCGATGCATCGAGATGTTGAAACGTTTCGATATTCGGCGGCGAGAGAGTCAGCCGGCGCAGGTCGAGCGCCTTAACCACGACGGACCTCAGCAACTTGAGATCGACAGGTTTCGTCAGGTAATCGAATGCACCCCGCTTCATCGCTTCAATCGCAGTATCGGTAGTCGAGAACGCGGTCATCATGATCACCGGCAGCTGCGGATCGATCTGCTGTATTTCGACAAATACGTCGAGTCCCGATTTGTCTGGAAGACGGACGTCGAGGAGAACGGCGTCCGGCGATATGTCGCTGACGACCCGTATCCCCTGTTTTGCTGTCGGCGCCGTAAAAACATCGATAATGTCGGATCTAAGCGCCTTTTCTAGCGAATAACGCACGTTCGGTTCATCGTCGATGACAAGTAGTCGGGCCATTGATCTCTACGTACCCACTCAGAGCAAACTGCTAATTGGTTGTGTTGAACCTGGACACTCGACAATCCGTGACGGAAGGTGGACAACGAATTCGGCACCACCACCGCGAGGACAACTGCCCGCGGATATGCGGCCGTCGTGGGACTCGACGATCTGTCGGCAAATCGACAACCCCAATCCAATCCCCGTGTGTTTCGTGCTTACAAATGGCTCGAACACCTGTTCTACAAGGTCGGACGACAAACCGGGCCCGTCATCGGTAAACCGTATCGCCACGTAGCCAGCGTGTTCCGTCGAACATCCGGATCGACCTAAACTCGACACGGTCTCGTCGGTACGGAAACTGTCCTCCCCTGTCGGCGGCTGACCCGCCGCCTGGACGTCTACCCAGATATTACCTCCACCCGGCAAGGCGTCGAGCGAATTGAGCAAGAGATTCAAGAAAACTTGCCGCAACTGTGCTTGGTCAGCTTCGATTTCGTCGTTTCCACCATGCGAGTGAAAATGGAGAGTGACGTCTTGTTGACTAGAACGTGTTCGTATGATCTCGAATGTCCGTTCAATTAAGCCACTTACGCTGACGATTTGCTTCTCCGGTCGCGGCGGTCGTGCGAAGTCAAGGAATGTCTGTAGCATCCGCTCCAATCGCGTCACTTCGTCCTGAAACACTAGTAAATCTCGCTTGCTGAGCGTATCGAATTCTCCCTCGGCCGTTGTTTGGAGTATTAATTTCATCGACATCAACGGATTGCGCAGTTCGTGTGCTAAACCAGCTGCCAGCTGTCCGACCGCCGCCAACTGCTCACGCCGTATCGACTTGCGTTGGCTATCCTGAAATCGCTGTACAACGTCTGCCGTCTTATCGGACAGCAATCGCAGCGAATTGTCGAGTGTCGACAAGTCCGTATTTGACTTGACCAAGATCGGTCCGACGACCTCATTCAAACGACCAGCCATGTCCTGTACCGGAATGCTAATCTGCACTAGTGAATAGTGAACACTTCGTGCTGCCCCGAATCCAAGTACCAAACCTCCAACGGCGCCGCTCACTCCAAGCAATAGCAAACCAAACCCGAACCGTTCCGCAACTTGTTGATTCTCTCGGCTCGCGGTGCTCGCTAACTGCTGGCGCTCTCTCAGACGTTGTTCGATCTGAGGCAGGATGTCCTGGTTCAAGGATTCGATCAAACCAAGTGTCGCCACGCGTCGATTCTCTCCGTCCTCGAGTTTACTGAGTTCATCAAATCGCTTGGCAAACGCCTGAAAGGACATGATCAGGACTTGCTCTTGGTCGTCGTTCCGATCGAAGTTCGACAGTATCTCCTTGTCCGAAGCGGCGAGTCGCAAGCGCGTCGTGGCGAGTTGCGATTCGTCCGATGTTTCCAAAAAACGGAGCAGGTCCAGCCGAGTCTCGCGGACCGTCAACACGAGTCGCTCCGTCACCTGGGCGGCCGTAAGGTATCGGTCCAGCGAATGCGAGACCGTGCGATTCGCCTGATGCATATACCAGGCGCCACCGATGCCGATCAAGAACAATAATCCGCTGAACGTGATCGACGGAACCAGGATGTACGATGCTGTACGCGATGGCATAGCGATGCCGCTCTCCCTTTGCTAGGTCAAGCCGAATTATAGTCCAGATCAGATAAGTTTTCGCGTCCGTCAGTGGAAAAGGTAACCGATGACGGCGTAACCCCGCCGCTAAGGTAAAGACCTTAAACGGAATCGGCGTAAACGCCGCCGCGAAAATCGACCAGAAGGCATGCCGTTGATAAAGCGCGCCAACATTCTGTATGTTCTCGCGTGTGACCCCAGGTACGTACGCATGGAAAAAGTCCGCAACGGCCCACCAAAGCACCAGTCCGATAATCATGGCCCTCGTTTCCAATCTCGCCAGAATTAGTCAACCGCCGTACGCGGGTTGTTCGATTTGTGGTCACGTCGTCGCCCGCCTGTACAACAACTGGTCACACAACCACGATTGTCTGCTGCGTCGTTGTATTCCTGTTGCGCCGTCCGAACAACTTCACGTACGAGAAATACTTGGACGTTTGTCGCGTGCGAACAGCACTCCGAACGGGTTGCACAACTACCTTGGCAAATCCGATGCCGCGACCGGCACGACGTTTGCCCGTACCAACGCGTGAAGGAGAGCGTGTGGTGTGCTTGAACGCTACCACTGGTGACCTGATTTGGGAGGCTGTCAATAACGTCTACCTCTCCGACGCACCGGCCGAACGCGTTGGGTGGTCGAGTGTTGTGGCCGATCCGGAGACCGGACGGATATACGGCTTGGGGTTGGGGTGCTACTTTCAATGTCTGGATGCCACGACGGGTCAGCGGTTGTGGCCGCACTCGATGAGTGAAGAGTACGGAATGCTTTCCACTTACGGCGGACGCACGAACTTTCCGGTCGTCGTTGACAAATTGGTGATCGTTAGCGGGGTGACGACCGGTTGGGGAGATTCAGCGATCCCCGCACATCGTTTTTTTGCTTTTGACAAGAGCACGGGAGAGCCCGTCTGGATCGAAATCGCTTGTTCGCGATTGAACAGGGGGCTCAGAGCGATCCGACGTTGAACACGCGAGTCGTGCGGACAAATTCGTCGGCCGAATGACCACGGGGCGGCAGGCGATTGCTATCGATGGTCCGCATGGTCGGTGGTCGTGGGACGATGACTGGGTGTCGTGCCCGTGGCTTCTGCCAGGAGCCGACGTAGTACTGGTGTGGTCAGCAGTGTCGTCGCAACAGCCATGATGACAAGCATACTGAATACCCGGTCCGGTACCACGCCCAATTCGCGGCCGACGTTGATGGCGATCAATCCCATTAGCGCTCGCGTGTTCATCATCACGGAAACACAGCCGCACTCGCGCCACGATAGGCCGCCCAGCCGGGCAGCCACGCCGCAACCCAGCATCTTCCCTATTGTCGCGGCAGCAAAAACGAGCCCACACAGCATCCAGTCAAAGCCCGACTCCAATAGCCCAACGTTCGTCCGTAGCCCCGTGTAGGTGAAAAAGACAGGCAAGAATAACGCATAAACCATCTCTCGCAACCGCCGGCCGACCGCGTCGCGGAACGCATGCCGGTCCGAGAGCACCGCTCCCAAAACAAACGGACCGAAGATCGCAAAAACCCCAATCGCATTCGTGATAGCCGCGGCCAAAAGCACCGTCACCAGAACGGCCGAAAGTCCGGAAACCGTCAAGTCGCGGTTGCCTCGATGCAACAAACAATCCGCGCACCGAATCAATATCGGCCGAGCGACAAACCAGCACGTGAGGACGAAACCAAGCGTCAGTAGCGCCATGCGCGCAACGATAAACAATTGAAAGCCACCATGAATGACTGCACTGACTGCCGCTAGTAAGATCCATCCAAATGCGTCGTCGATCGCAGCCGCTGTGATTGTCAATGTCCCCAATCGCGTTCGTTGGATATTCAGTTCGATCATGATCCGCCCCAGGATCGGGAT
>JAGQPD010001043.1 GCA_020426865.1 Planctomycetales bacterium | reverse complement strand
ATCCGCGAAGGTGGCCGTACGGTCGGTTCAGGTGTTGTCACGAAGATTGTGGAGTAGTGCCGGTTGCAGCACGGAACCGGTCGGGAAGTGTCCGTAAGAGCTGGTGGGCTGGATTGTTGGCCGCCAGCTTCCCGGCCATTTGACAAGTTACAGGAGCATGTAGGGGTGTAGCTCAATTGGCAGAGCACTGGTTTCCAAAACCAGCGGTTGCGAGTTCGAGTCCCGCCGCCCCTGCCATACAAGTTTGGGGAATGTTCGTCAGTTCGCGCACCGCCTGTCCGTGGCGTGCGGTCTGTTGGCTAGCTTCGCGTGTTGCCAAAGCCGGTTGCTCTCCGACGAACTTCGCCAGACAAAGCGACCCGCATAGTGAAGTGGATCGTCGACCTCAGTGTCGACCTTGGGTGGATTGGTGATGGGAAAAGAAAAGACGTTTTCGGCCGGTTCCATCTTGCACGAGTTGGTGCATTTTGGCGTCTATAAGGGCAGTCAAGGTCGCATGACCCGGCAGGTCACGCTGGGAGTCGTGGCGTTGACGTTCGCGTACGGCGCCTGGCGCCTGTCGGATACGCTCGTCGATGCCGCACCGCTGATTCGCTATGTGTCGATCGGCGCTGTGTTGCTCGTGGGATTGTGGCTTAGCTACCGCTTGGTCAATATCCCCAGCTTCGCCGACTTTTTGATCTCGGTAGAAGCCGAGATGAATAAGGTGTCCTGGCCAACCTGGCCCGAATTGGTTCGCAGTACGTTGGTGGTGATTTTCGTAATTGTCACGATGGCGCTGCTGCTTTATGCGTATGACTTTTTCTGGGTGGCCCTCTTTAAAGCGCTGGGAGTGTTGTACTCGCTTCCAAACGAGTGAAGTAGCGATGGTAGCGATGTCCGATGAAGGTCGGCCTAGGTCAACCATGTCGCTCTTGAAGAACAATTAAAGCCAATCGGTCGACGCGTTAAGTTGGGTTTTTGGAAATATTGAGGATTCAGTCGTGAGCGGACAGCCTGCACAACCCGGTGAGCCATCGCAAGACCAGGCGGTCGACGCTGCGCTTTCGGCCGAAACCCCTTCGGTCGACGGGCCATCGCCCGGCGCAGAACCTGCCGAGACTGCTTCCGATGGACACGCTGGGGCCGCCGGTCAGGAGGACAGTCAGAGGGGTGTCGAAGCGACAGAGGGCAACGAAAAAGAGGGCAGCGAAATTCTCGGTGACGGTACCGTGGAAGTGACGCCACAGGCCGAGGCTTCCAAAGTGGGTGCTTCCGCAGAAGAGGGCGATGCCGGCGAGGATGATGCCGATGCGGACGATGCCGATGCGGACGATGACTACGAGGAGGACATTGATCTCAACGAAGATGCTCAGCCGTTAGAGGATTTCAGCGGCGAGGACGATTCGGCGGTGGAAAAGCAGTGGTTTATTTTAAAGGTGCAGAGCAACCGCGAGAAATCGATTTGCGATGCATTGTCACGGCGGGTGAGCGTTGCTGGATTGGATCGTTATTTCGGCGAGGTGATTGTCCCGACGGAGGATGTCGCGGAATACAAGGGTGGCAAGCGGCGAGTGGTCAAGCGGAAGTTGTACCCGGGGTACATCGTCGTGAACATGGTGCTCAATGATGACACTTGGTTTGTCGTTCGTGAGACGCCGGGGATTGGCGACTTCACGGGCGCTGCGGGCCAACCAGCCCCGATGTTACCGGAGGAGGTCGAGCGCATCGTGAAGGCTGCTCATCCGGAAGAAGATTCGAGCGAATCGATCAAGACCGCGATACCGTTCAAGTTGGGGGATCGCGTGCGGATTAAGGAAGGAACGTTTGAGAATTTTGAAGGAGATGTCGAAGGGATCGACGAGGCGAATGGACGCGTAACGGTGATGATTAATATTTTCGGTCGTTCGACTCCGGTTGAGTTGGAGCATTGGCAGATCGAGCCGGTATAGGATCGGTAATAAGAGCATCGGTAACAGATGCCTGGCACAATTGAGTATTGAGAGTGCGGGGCGGCAGCGGTTCACGTAGTTTCCAGACAGTTGGAATGGCGTTATGGCAAAACAATTGGTAGGACAGGCAAAGTTTCAGGTGCCCGGCGGTCAAGCGACTCCTGCGCCACCTGTCGGCACGTCACTTGGTAAATTCGGTATCAATTTGGGACAGTTTGTCCAGCAGTTCAACGATCGCACCAAGGAATATGCTGGTACTCCGATACCGGTGGTGGTAAGCGTTTACAACGATCGTTCGTTCGAGTTCATCACCAAGAGTCCGCCGGCGGCGGCGTTGTTGAAGAAGGCGGCGGGGATTGCACGAGGGTCAGGCGTCCCCAACCGAGATAAGGTCGGGAAGGTCACGCAGAGTCAAATTGAGGACATCTGTCGCCAGAAGATGGCGGACTTGAACGCTCGGGATATGGAGCACGCCAAGCGACTGATTGCCGGCACGGCGCGCAGCATGGGCATTGAGGTTGAGGAATAGTGTGATGAAGAGATCCAAGCGATATCGTAAGCTTGCTGATGCGTCGGCCAAGAGTGTCGAAGCGGTTCCATTGGAAAAGGCGGTGGAGGTCCTCAAGGGATACAACACCACGAAGTTCGATCAAACGGTCGAGATCGCCATGCGTTTGGGAATTGATCCCAAGCAGGCGGATCAGATTGTGCGGGGATCGGTCGTATTGCCACATGGCATCGGGCGGACTCAGCGGGTGGTTGTCTTCGCCAAGGGGGATTTGGCCGAAGCGGCAAAGGCGGCGGGAGCTGATGAGGTTGGCCAAGAGGACTTGGCTAAGAAAATCAAGGACGGATGGACGGACTTTGACGCCTGTATCGCCGCCCCGGACATGATGGGCCTGGTGGGGCCGTTGGGCAAAGTATTGGGACCGCGCGGGCTGATGCCGTCGCCGCGAGCGGGCACGGTGACGCCGGACGTTGCCAAGGTCGTGAAGGAGTACAAGGCCGGAAAGGTCGAGTTCCGAAACGATTCGGGGGGGATCGTCCATGCCGTTGTGGGAAAAATGAGTTTCGATGCCGACAAGTTGGCAGAGAACGTACAGGCATTCATCAATTTCGTACAGAATCTGAAACCGAACTCGGTGAAAGGTCACTACGTGAAGGGGATCTCGTTAAGTGGCACAATGAGTCCGAGCGTACGTGTGGTGGCTTAACCGACGAGTTGGTGTTGGAAGCAGGTAAAAAATCATGAGTAAGTTCGTCAAGAACCTGATTACGCGAGACCTTGGTCGTCGGTTGGATGGCGTCGAAAACGCCCTGCTGGTCAACGTGATCGGGATGGGCGCCAACGAAACATGTGCATTGCGAAAATCGTTGCGTGAGCAGAACATCGAGTTGTTGGTTGTCAAGAACAGCCTGGCACGCCGTGCTGTCGACGGTACGCCGTTAGCTGGAGCGTTTGATGACGTCAATGGTTCAGCGGCAATTGTTTGGGGAGCCTCAGACATTGTGTCGCTTGCCAAGGTCGTTACGAAGCTCGATGCCGACGTCCAAGTGAAAGGTTTCGAGGCGCGGGGCGGCATCATGGATGGCGAACCGCTGACGGCTGATCGAGTCAAAGAGATTAGCAAGTGGCCAAGTCGTGAGGAGCAGCTGAGCATCGTTGCGGGACAGATTCTCTCGCCGGGAGCGAATCTTTCTGCGGCCCTGTTGGGGCCGGGCAAGTTGTTGGCCAGTCAAGTCAAGAAGAAATCGGAGGAGGAATAACAGTCAACACGGTTGGCGGACAAGGAACCTTGTCAGGCAATCGCGTCGCACTGTTTTCAAGTTACATAAGTCACATTGGGAACCATCATGTGCTTTGGCGGTGAGGCACCGACACCGGGCACATCATATCAGCAGAAAGGGTTGAATAGCTATGTCTGACGAAACAGCAACCATCGACGTCGCACCGGAACTTCGCGAACTTGGCGACAAGATTGCGGGCTTGACGTTGAAAGAAGCGAAAGGTTTGAGCGACTATTTGAAGGACGCGTACGGTATTGAACCGGCCGCCGGAGGTGCCGTAATGGTGGCCGCCGGTGGCGGCGCTGGCGGCGGTGATGCAGCTCCTGTGGAACAGACCGAATTCGACGTGATCCTCACTGGTTTCGGCGATAAGAAGATTGGCGTGATCAAGGAAGTGCGTGGCATCACGGGACTGGGACTCAAAGAAGCCAAGGATCTGGTTGAAGGCGTTCCCAGCAAGATCAAGGAAGGGGTATCCAAGGACGAGGCCGAGGATGCCAAGAAGAAGCTGGAAGAGGCGGGCGGATCGGTCGAGATCAAATAGCTTTGGCTCGGCGTGCCCGCCGCCGCGCGACTAGGCGCCCTCCCGTTGTGGCGGCCGCCAGTCGAACTCGGCGCCGTGGTATAGCGTTTGTGTAACTTGCAACCAGAGAACTAACTTGCAACCAGAGAACGTTGCGCGGCGAACCAAAAGTTGGTCGCGCAGCGTAGGTAAGATCGGCTTGATCCTTACTTTACACTCCCCTTACGAACGCACCGTTACAGCAACTGCGCTGACGGTGCGCGCGCTAGTCCGTGAATCGCGCTATCTTGCACCCCGGCCGCGACATCGCTTCGCGGTCTGCTGTTCTTGCTAAGGAGCACCCTAGTCGATGGCAACACCTGTTCAGCGACGTATTAGCCCTCGAGAAGTTCGTAATTTTGGTTCTGGACGTTCCAAACAGGAAACGCCTGACCTGACCGGCATTCAGACCAACAGTTATGCCGCGTTCCTTCAAGACTCGGCTTCCGCCGACAAGCGGAAGAATCAGGGGTTGGAAAGCGTATTGCGCGAGATCTTTCCGATTGAAAGCTACGACAAGCAGATCAACTTGGAGTACCTTCGGTATGAATTGGGCAAGCCTCGCTACACACCGGATGAATGTCGTCAGTTGCGGCTGACTTACGGCCGTCCATTCCGGATTTGGCTGCGCCTGAATAAAGATCAAGCCGTAGAGGAGGAAGTGTATCTTGGGGATATCCCCATCATGTTGGGGGGTGGCGAGTTCATCATTAACGGCGCGGAACGAGTGGTGGTCAGCCAGTTGCACCGCAGTCCGGGCGTCGATTTCGTGATGGAAGAGGATACGACGTCGGACCGTCGTTTGCCCAGTTGTCGCATCATTCCGGAACGGGGCAGTTGGATCGAGTTGAACGTCACGAAGAAGGACAGCATGACGGTCCGAATCGACCAGAGCGGAAAGTTTTCTGCGACGATGTTGGTGCGGGCGATGGATCCGAAATATTCGAGCGACGCGGACATCATTCGGGCATTTTATGAGACGTCGGTGGAGAAAATCGTCGATGGCCGGAGTGTTACGAAGATCGAAGGCAAGTACGCGGTCGATGACGTGGTTTATCCGAGCACTAGCGAGCGCGCTGGTGAGTTGATCGTCGAGGCGGGGCACAAGATCACCAAGAACGCCGCCGAGGAGATTTGTACGGCGGGAGTGAAGCGTTGTGAAGTTCTCGCACCTCCGAAGGTACCATTGGTATTCAATTCCTTGGCGGACGACGCAACATCCAGTCATGAGGAGGCGTTGTTGCGGATCTATACGCGGCTCCGTCCGGGGAATCCGCCGCAGTTGGAGAAAGCCAAGACGCTCTTTCAGGAGAAGTTCACCGACGTCAATCGGTATCGGCTGGGAAAGGTCGGCCGTTTTCGCGTGAATCGCAAGTTGAACCTGAGTATTTCCGACAAGGAAATGACACTGCGTCCCGACGATTTGATTGCCGCCATGAAGTACCTGGTCGATTTGATGGCCGGATCGGACGGCGTGGCCGTGGACGATATCGATCACCTGGGCAATCGACGTCTGCGGACGATTGATGAGCTTGCCTGCGATGAACTTCGCAAAGGCTTTCTGAAGCTTCGTCGTACCGTGCAGGAACGAATGAGCTTGAAAGACGCGGAAGACATGACCCCACGAAGTTTGATCAATCCCAAGAGCGTGGCAGCTGCGATTGAATACTTCTTCGGTCGTGGGGAATTGTCACAGGTTGTCGACCAGACCAATCCGCTGAGTATGCTGACGCACGAACGTCGTCTATCGGCACTGGGCCCGGGCGGGTTGAATCGGAAGCGGGCGGGTTTCGAGGTTCGCGACGTGCATATTTCGCACTATGGACGGATTTGTCCGATTGAGACGCCGGAAGGCACCAACATCGGTTTGATCTCCAGCTTGGCGATTTACGCGGCCGTTGACGACTATGGGTTCCTTGTTACGCCGTACCTGGAGGTGAAAAAGGGCAAGCTTGGGGAAAAGGTGGTTTGGCTGCGAGCCGACGAGGAATCCGACGCGAAGGTGGCACCGGCGGATGTTCGCGTGGACGAGTCCGGGCGGTTGGTTGAGAAACTGATTGTGGCACGACATCGTTCGGACTTCCAATTGGTTGCGGCGGAGGAGATTGAATACGTCGACGTGGCACCGAGTCAGATGGTGGGCGTTTCGGCCGGTTTGATACCGTTTCTCGAACACGACGACGCGAACCGTGCGTTGATGGGTTCGAATATGCAGCGGCAAGCCGTTCCATTGTTGATCGCCGAGCCACCGCTGGTGGCGACGGGCATGGAAAAGGCCGTCGCTCAGAACTCGAGCATGGTCGTGCGAGCCAACCGGGCTGGGAAAGTGAACTACGTCGACGCGTCGCGGATTGAAGTCGGCAGCGACGTTTACGAATTGAAAAAGTTTGCCGGGCTGAATGAACGCACTTCGCTCAATCAAAAACCGATCATCAATCCCGGAGACAAGGTGGAAAAAGGGCAGGTGATCGCCGACGGAGCCGCCACGTTCCAGGGCGAGCTGGCACTCGGCCGAAATGTCCTTGTCGGCTTCATGTCATTCGACGGGTTTAATTTCGAAGATGCGATCATTATCAGCGAAGAGCTCGTGAAAAATGATACGTATACGTCTATTCATATCGAGGAATTCGACATCGAGATTCGCGACACGAAGTTGGGTCGCGAGGAGTTTACGCGTGACATTCCCAATGTCA
>JAGQPD010001042.1 GCA_020426865.1 Planctomycetales bacterium | reverse complement strand
CCTTGTCGACGTTATGATTCCGCCCCGGCTCAAAGGCCACCGGAATCGACCGATCGATGATATAGAACGCTCGATGACGTTCCACGGTCCCAGTATCCAAACCCAGCTCAGGCCCCAGCGTATATCCGTCGGGATACTGGCGATTGAAGGCTGCCATTGCCACCGGATCGGCCATCATCGTCGGATGCGGAGAAACCGAGGTGACTTCAAAATAGCCGACCGTGATCCATACGGCATAGACATTCGAATGCGTCGTCACCATATTGCCAATCCGCTGCAATGGCTGATAACGGAAATATGAATTGCGGTAAGGATCGTTAAAATTCGTGGGAGTACCGCCAATGATACCACCCGGGTCGCGCGCGAACATCGGTGTTTCATCTGTCGCCGATAGCGGTCGCAGTAGTCCCACCTCGCTGGGACGACGTTGATCCATATTCTCAACCGGCGGCATCAGCTGAGCGGCACTGGCCGGACGCACGGGGTTGTGAGTGAAGTCGGGATAGTAGGGCGTATTGGCGATATCAATGTTGTCGCGGCTTTCCCGAAACTCCTCCCAGCGCGCCTGCATGTCAGGAAATCCTTGCCACAGCGAATTCCACACCACCGGATCGAAGATCGTATTGATATTCACCCGCCCAGGAATGCGGAACCGCGACGACGAACTAAATGGAAACTTGTACTCGTTCATCTGCCCCAGTGCTGTTGTCAGCGCCGGCGCATACCAACGACGCGTCCCGGCAAATCGCGATGGGACTTCGACATAATCCAAAATGTTGCAGAAATTCGGTGAGTCGTCATTCACGTTCGGTGGACGATAGAAGAAATTCATCAAGTGCCGGAACGGCTGCTTGGGATTGGCAGGATTGTCCGACGCCCCGGGTGGCAACGTCGTGATCGTGTCGTAGACCGACGCTCCAGCCGTCGGTTGCTCCGTGTAAGTGAATTGCCGCATCAACTGCGACGAACTTGTGCACGGAACTTGTAGCAGTTCAAAGTGGTTGGCGTACGGACGATTGTTCCATGTCAGCCAAGGGAACGTCCCTACGTTCGTCGAATCAGGAGCCCCATCGAAAGTGATTGAGTTTGCGGGAACGTTGGGGTTCATTGCCGGCGACGTCGTGTCACGGTATGTGAGATTCAGATATCCTAACGAATGCTTTAGCGTGTAACGGAATTCAGACGAATTCCTCGTAGCCGCATCTTTCGGCGTAACAATATCCGCGGCATTGCGTTCTGTCTCAGATCGCCACAACACGCGTCGCGAAATGGGACTGGTGGTTGTCAACCCACGTTCGTGTGTCACGAAGCTAACATCGACACTGGCCTGCATCCCCGGCTCATCATCCGCACCTGGGTCTTCAATGCCATTGAAGACGGTCAGGTCGATGGGAGTGGAATCGACCGTCAAGTAGGGATTGGACTGCGGATGCCAGGGTGCCAGTGGATTGGCCAACCGCTGCAGGAAGATCCGACGATATCCCGTGTGCGTACCGTCGGTCATGAATACGGCCTGATCGTCGGCATCCAAATCCGATCGGGATGCATCCAATGGTGTATCGTAAGGAGGCGTGTAGTCCCCTTCGCCGTTGGCACCATTGGGATCCCACGAGACCGGTGACGGTGGCATGGGAGTCGGATACCCGGTCGGTGGCTCAGATACCGAAAAATTCGTAACGGGGATCGCAATCGGGGGAGGGATCACACCCCCCAGACTGGTATTTGGAATCGGAATCGTATCCGGCGTTGGCGCCGGGGGTGCCGCCGAATCGGCTTCATTGTTTTGTACAACAACATTGTTCGCATTGGGATCGACATTGGGTGTGAGGACAATCCGGCGGGTTTCCGAATACTTCATGTCAGCCACATTGTTGGTGGCATCGTTGGCAGACTGGTGGCGCCCAATGGTTGTCACATAGCTATTTCCGCCCTCGATGCGCCGATAACCACCAACAACCGCATACCGGCCTGGTGGAATCGGGGCGATATTTGCTGTGGGAACAACGTACGGCACACCATGATCGGTAACGGCGGCGGGAGCGGTGGCTGTAAAGTAAACGCTCCGTTCGATATCGGTGGCCAAGAACGGATTTGCCCCTTGGCGATTGTCTGGATCCTTTTGTTGGCTATCTCCCTTGACGACAATCATCCGCCACACCGGGGAACCTCCCGGGCCAATACGATTAAGTGCCAAGGCGGGATTGCCGTTCGTATCGTTCTGATACAGCTCCGTAGGCAACGCCGTAATCGCATTTCGCGGATTGTAGATCTCGACAAATGCAAATCCATGCGGCCGCAGACGAGAATCGAAGTCGACGTCGGGATTGAACGGATCCGTCGTGCTTGTCGGCGACCCAGCGGCATCGTCGTCATCCCCTTCGGTGTCGAGATCCTCCGTCCGGCGATCATGACCGGCCACGGCTTCGGTCAGCAGCAATTCGGGCTGTTCACAACCCCACACGATCTGCCGAT
>JAGQPD010001041.1 GCA_020426865.1 Planctomycetales bacterium | reverse complement strand
AAGTTGTCTTTCCACACGGTATAGTCGGCGGCGTCCACCGTGCCGTCGCCGTTTCCGTCGGCGTCCAGGCTGGTTGTCGATCCAAAGTTATCTTTCCAGACGGTGTAGTCGGCGGCATCGACCATTCCATTCTTGTTGTAATCACCCGGTAAGCTGAGTGTTGGTGAGGGTGCAACATCGGCAAACGTAGTGCCAATTCGGACTTCGTCAACAAAGTACTTTGTGCCAGAAAAGTTGATTAGGTCAAATTGCGACTGGTCCAGGTTGGGTTTGTTGGACGGCCAGTTGGCGCTGGAGAGGGGCGGCTGATTGGCGACGAGCGTGTCAAACGCGGATTCGCTGAGTGTATCCGTTTCCAAAAAGCGTACGACCGAGACAATGTCTTCACCGTTGGTGTCGGCGTCCCACTCGATTTTCCCCACGACGATATTGGCGGGAGCGAAATTGCCGTCGGCATCCACTTCTTCCCAGATCATCGTTTGGACGCCGCCCTCGAGGGCACCATTGGAGTCGGCATTGGGAGCGATCTCGTCCTGTACGCCGTTATGGCCGCCGAGTACGCCGTCTTGGTAACCACCTGGCGTATGGTTGTTGACGCCTCCAATGAAATATGCCGGAAATACGTCACCGTAGTTAGCGCGAGTTGGTCCTCCTCCGCCACCGATTCCGCTACCGAAATTGTCCAGTGAAAACCCACGAGCCGACGTGGGTGACGGATCAGAGGCAATCATGAATTGTGGTGATTCTTCATTGCGATCCCACCCGCGTGCCGACACGAAGCTGAACCAAGTCGTCGAGCCCGCAGTGAACGTAGAAGTAACGCTGGGATCGAGCGCAATGAAAGCATCCATCCAACGACCGGGTTCGCCATTGAACGGATCCGGATCGCCATTGTCGTCCGGGCCCGCCAGGCCGACATATCCGCCGGTGGTTTGCAGATTCTCAACCACTCCATCCCAGGGATTGAGGCCCGTCGGGTCATTCGAGGGATTCTGATTCGAAAGGTAAACTCCAGAAATGTCGCCTTCCTGGTGGATCCGCCATCCGTCTTGCGGGTTGGGCCATGTATCTTGCAGAAAATCGTAGCTGAACCAAGTCCCCACCGTACCGAGGGCACCACTCTTTCCGTTGAGATTTCCGTCGGGATACGCAAACGGCTCGTAGACGAGCAATTCCGCGGCTACTGTTCCCACTGTCAGGCTCCAAGCAACCAGCACTGTCGCCATCCAACCGAACATCTCCAACGAACGCCAATACCTAATCATGCCGCACCCCCTGCCAGCAGAAGTTGAAAGAACTGGAAGTCGATATCGTTATCACCGCCCGCGACAACGCAGCACCTCGAGCGTTGTCTTACGGGCCGTCCGACAGCATAATAGATCGGATACTCGTTTTTAGGAAAAAATGCATCGTTTTTCGGAAAGCGATCAATGGTACGAAGAACGCTTCGAGTGGCCGTAATGTTGGACCTGCAATGGCCGTACAAGCGACACGCGGATATCTTTGCCGGGACACAGCAGTATGCCGAATCACAGGGTTGGAGTTCGATCATTGACGAGTTTCTTCCCGATACATTGTCGGCTTGTACGCGCAGCACGGTGCCATACGACGGCGTGATTGCTCGTGCCAATCGAGCGTTGGCTAGGCAGGCGGCGCGATGGAAGATACCGGTCGTAAATGTGTGGGCAAGTTCGCCCGTACGTTCCGCGTTGCCGGGAGTCTTTCCGGACTATGCGGCGGCCGGTCGGATGTGCGCCGAGCATCTGTTGGCGCGCGGCTTTTGCTATTTTGCGGCGCTAACGCCGCGAAAAAACTACGGCGAGGAATTGGAGGTTAGGGAGTTCGTGCGGCTGGTGGAGGAAGCCGGTTATCGGTGCCTGTCGGAAAATGCACCTCAAAGTCCCTGGCGCGACGTCGCTCATTGGCGCAAGACGGAGCGGCTCGTGCACCGTTGGATGGATCGTTGGCAAACACCGATCGGCGTATATATATCGCAAGAGGCGCTCGGTCGGCGTGTAACGCAAGAGTGTCATCAGCGAGGGTGGCGAGTGCCTGCGGACGTGGCGATCATATCGGGACAAAATCAAGAAACGG
>JAGQPD010001040.1 GCA_020426865.1 Planctomycetales bacterium | reverse complement strand
ACTGTTACACAAGTATTACACAACGGTAACACAGCTCATATATCCTCGCAGCCGATGCGCAATACAATTCCAATGCTTGGCAAGAGTACTTGCCGGGTGAACTGCTAGCGTGACGTGTAACACGAGTAACATTCGCGATGCAGTCGGGATCACGGGTTAACAGGAGCAAGTTTAGGTATGGCAACGGTATTAGAGAAACCAAATACAACGAGCAATAGTCGTCCGGCTGATTATCAATCCCCGCAATTGAGTTGGGACCAGGTCTCTTGGCCGGTGGCTATTTGGATCGCGGCGATTCACTTGGGAGTGTTGGCGGCTCCCTTTTTCTTCAGTTGGCAAGGCCTGGTGCTGATGTTCGTTTGGCACTGGATCACGGGTGGGTTGGGCGTCTGCCTGGGGTTCCACCGATTGTTGACGCACACGAGTTTCGAGACGTATCGGCCGGTGCGTTTCGCGTTGTCACTGTTGGGCGGATTGGCTGGGGAAGGTTCCTGCCTGTACTGGGTGGCAAACCATCGCAAGCACCACGCGATGAGCGACCAGCCGGGCGATCCACATTCACCGCACGATGGTCCATGGTGGAGCCACATGTTGTGGTGCATGCACAAAGAGACGGCGGGGGAGCGCGACGAATTGTATACCCGCTGGTGTCCTGATTTGAATGCCGATCGTTCGATGCACTTCCTCGATCGAACGTTTTTGCTGTGGCATTTTGTTTTGGGTGTCGTGATGGGGACAATCGGTTATGCCTGGGGTGGTTGGTACCTGGCGACGTCGTTGGTAGTGTGGGGGATGTTTGTACGGCTGACGTTTGTGTTGCATTCCACGTGGTTTGTTAATTCGGCCAGTCACATGTGGGGTTATCGCAACTACAAGACAACTGACGACAGCCGCAACAATTGGTGGGTGGCGTTGTTGACTTACGGTGAGGGTTGGCACAACAACCATCACGCTTATCCGCGGATGGCTCGGCACGGACACCGCTGGTGGGAGATCGATGCTACCTTCATGACGATTCGCTTGATGGAGTACTGCGGACTAGCCTGGTCGGTTGTGGATCAACACCACAAGAAGCGAAATCAGGAGAGCACGGTGGTTCGTGAGCAGGTGGCTTTGGATTTGGCCAATCCGAAGTATCACCGTCCGGCGCGTCGCGAGGATCACGTGGCAACGAATCGGTAACCGGCGTCGCGAATTGTAATGAAGTGACGCGGATTGGTCGGATCCGGTTCAAAGGTCTTTCTTAAACGCCGAATAAACTGGTCAGGTGCCCGGGTGTGGATATGCCCGGGCATCTCCCAGACTTCTTCCAGCAGTTCTTCACGTGCGATCACACGGCCTTCGTTGCGGATGAAATACTCCAACAATTTCATCTCCAGCGGCGTCATGCGAACCGTCTGATCGGCGACTTGGACTTCGAACGTTTCAAAGTCGATTTTGGCATTGGCGAATTCGTAGAGTTTGAGTTTCGGCGGGTGGCTTTCGGCCCGCTGGCGGGCATTACGTCGGTGGATAAGATTCTTGACGCGGCTGAGCAATTCATCCAATTCAAATGGCTTAGTCATGTACTGATCGGCGCCGACATTAAATCCTCGAGTACGATCTTCGGGCAGCGAGCGGGCGCTGAGGATCAGGACCGGGGTGTTGTTGTCGGAATCCCGCATCCATTGGCAAATGTCATAGCCACTCATGCCGGGCAACATCAGGTCGAGGATGACCAAGGCATACGCATCGGCTTCGTCGGAAAGCTTTTTGAGGGCCGACGCACCGTCGTCGCAAATCTCCACCTGGTATCCTTCAGCTTGCAGGTTGAATGCGATGCCGTTGGCCAGATGCTGTTCGTCTTCGACCAGTAAGATACGTAGGACGCCCATGTTTTTGTGCGGATGAAGGACTTGTGATAGCGGTTAGTGGAAATCTAGGTTGAGACGGCGACCGCACCTGGCAACGTTACGAGGAACTCGGCGCCCCCGAGCTGGTCGCCATCGACGATCTGAACCTTGCCTTTCATGCGTGAAACAATTTGACGGACGATGTACAGTCCCAGGCCCGTTCCCGGCTTTTCGCGTTGCAGTTCGGAACCCAGGCGAACGAAGCGACCAAAGATTTTGCGTCGCAAGTGGCGCGGAATTCCGGTCCCGTTGTCGCGAATGTGGACTTCGGCACTGCCATTGGCAGTCAAACGCAAATCCAGATGGACTTCGGGAGGACTACCTGCATATTTTATCGCATTGTCCAACAGATTGCGAAAGGCCATGTCCAAGTCAACTCGGCTGCCGGTCACCTGGCATGGCTGCAGTTTCATGCGGATCGTTTCGTCGCTCAGTCGGTAACGGAGGCAGACCGCGCGGGCGGCGGACCGCAGCAGATCGGCCAATTCAATGGGGACATGGTCCCGTTCGGTGGGTTCGCGGTCGACGCGGCCCGCATCCAGTAAGTGGTTGATCAAGTGGTCCAGGCGTTCGACGTCGTCCAGCATCAGGCCGTAAAAGTTCTCACGCTGTTCGTCGGAAACGCTGCGACGAACGAGCGTCTGCAAATACAGTTTCAGTGACGCGATCGGCGATTTCAGTTCGTGGGTCACGCTGTCGATGAAATTCGACTGTCGTCGAGTGAGATTAATAGCCTTGACCGACAGGGCCAGGTAGAGGATCGTGCCGACGAGCACCAGGACGAGAAACGTCGTTCCAACGGATAGGAACGTCACGTAGATCGGAGCTCGCTTGCCATCTTCCAGCAGTCCGAACACCGCCAGGACGATCCAGCCGACGGTCAGGGCGACCAGCAGGACGATCATCGAAACGCCCAGGGAGATGGGCCAACGTAGGTTGCGTCGAGTGGACATTGGGGACGGCCTAATGGACAACGGAAATACGAAAACTAATAGTTACAAGGTAGCTAGATCAACGCAAAGTCGCTAGGATTGATGAAGTAATTTGGGCAGTGGCAATCGACCGGGATCCTGTGGGTCGCGTAGATGGGAGACAGCGTATGACGACTATCCAAGACGGCTCGAACGTAGCCGGCTGCGACAACCCGTCCACTGCCGGGGGGCTTCGAACGGGATTGTTTGCCGGGTTGCTGATGGGGTTTGCGCTCGGGGGCACGTTGAGTCTGGGGGTCTGGATGGGGGCTCGTTGGGCAGTTCGCCCAATGGTCCAGTTTCCGGTTGCCGAATTTCCCATCCCGAATATTGCCCTGACACCGGTATCGGCCACCGCGACAGACAGTTTTGCGGCCGCCACCGGCCCCGTCTCGGAAGACGTGGACGGCCTGTTCCTGCTCGACTATCTCACGGGTGAATTGCAATGTCTGGCACTCAGTCGTCAGACGGGAACATTCACGGCACGCTTCAACATCAATGTTTTTGCTCATCTGGGGATCGATCGCAGCAAGCGACCGAACTTCTTGATGTTAACCGGCACCGTAGCCTTTCCGCGGGGTACCACACCGGCGCGGCCGGCCGAGTCGGTTGTTTACGTGGTCGATGCCAATACCGGACACTATGCGGCGTACGGCATCCCTTGGCGTGAAGAAATGTACGACAGAAATATGCCACAGCAAGGACAGCTGCGTTTTTTGCAGGGGGGAATCGCGCGTTCAGCCGCGATCCGCGATTAGCGATGCCGTGCGCATCGACCGAGAATGTCCTCGCTAACCATCAGGAGTCGTCAGCATTGGAGATCATCGTTAACGGAACGCCTCGCCCGTCGGAAGACGGCCAGACAATCGCCCATCTGTTGAGCGAATTGCAGCTGGACCAACGG
>JAGQPD010001039.1 GCA_020426865.1 Planctomycetales bacterium | reverse complement strand
ACGGCGTCAGCCAGCGGTCTGAGATCTTCAACGCAACCAAAGAAATTCGGATTCTGGACGATCAAGCAAGCCGTTTGGTCATCCAGTTGCCGTGCGATTGCCTCCGCCGTTGCTGTCCCTTCCGGACAGGTGATTGTCTCCAGCGTCGTGTCCAGGTTCTCCAGATACGTCTGCAAGATCTGCCGGTAGTGGGGATGGACCGAATCAAGCACGGCGATCTTTCCCAACCGCCGTGTGACGGTCATGCACATAAGCGCTGCTTCCGCCACGGAACTCCCGCCTTCGTACAAGCTGGCGTTGGAAACGTCCATGCCCGTCAATTGACAGATCAATGTCTGATACTCAAACATCGCTTGCAGATTGCCTTGACTGACCTCCGGTTGGTACGGCGTATACGACGTGTAAAACTCACCACGCGACGCCAACATGTCGACCGCGGCCGGAATGAAGTGGTCGTAACTGCCGGCTCCCAGGAAACAAACGGAGTCCTGCGCGTGCATGTTCCTCCCCGCCAACTGACCAAGGTATTGGGTCAGTTCCAGCTCGCCCATGGCCGGTGGCAACGCCAATGACCGCTGCAGTCGCAGTTCGTCGGGAATCATCGCGAACAATTCATCAATCGATGTGGCACCCATCGCGGTCAACATTTCCCGCTGGTCATCGCGAGTATTGAATAAATAAGGCATTAAAATCCTCTCGCTCGTGTCAACGCGTGGCACGGTCAGTGCAATGTAATGCGATCTAGTGCGATTCTTCCGCACATTGACGCAGGTAGGCAGCGTGATCCATCAGCCCGTCCAGCGAGGCTTCGTCCGTGATCCGGATCTTCGTGATCCAGCCCTTTCCGTAGGGATCGCTATTGAGCGTCTCCAACGCGTTGGGCAAATCTTCATTGACCTCCAGTACCTCGCCCGTCACAGGACTGTAGATGTCGCTAACTGCCTTGACCGATTCAATTTCACCCATCGGTTCGCCAGCGGTCACCGTACGGCCGGCGGTTGGCAATTCCATGAATACCAGGTCCGTCAACTGTTCCACCGCGAATGCCGAGATGCCTATCGTGGCCACCTTGACTCCATTGTCGGAAGAAATGTGGACCCATTCATGAGTCTTATTGTAAAGTAGTTCCTCGGGCTTCATGGCGTCCTCGCGAAATCTTGTTTGACGACGATCGTTGTAATCTTAACGTGGTTCCAATGGGTGGTCCATCAACCGGACCGACTATAAAACGGTAGCGACACGCACGTGGCGTTCTCTTGCTT
Organism: Planctomycetales bacterium; assembly: GCA_020426865.1. Taxonomy (GTDB): domain Bacteria; phylum Planctomycetota; class Planctomycetia; order Pirellulales; family Pirellulaceae; genus JAGQPD01. The sequence goes on along the minus strand of JAGQPD010001039.1, from coordinate 1,394 downwards.
GCCCCGGATATCCACCTGCAGCAAATCTCCAGTGCTCGCATGCCGCTGAGGGACATACGCCATCGCAATGGACTTACCCAGCGTCGGCGAATATGTGCCGCTGGTGACTTCGCCTACTGATACGCCAGCCGCAAGCACCGGGTAGTGTTCACGTGGCGCGCGACGCCCCGCAACTTCCAGGCCGACGCGAATCATCGCGTCTTGATCTCCGTCGCGGCGTTGTTTGAGCCTGGCCAACGCATCGCGGCCACAAAATTGGCGTCCTTCCAGATTCACCGCAAACGCTAATCCCGCTTGGTACGGATCGATCGACTCGCTTAGCTCGTGCCCATACAGCGGCATCGCCGCTTCCAATCGCAATGTATCCCGTGCTCCCAATCCCGCCGCCGCCACGCCCCGCGTCTGGCCATGGTCCATCAGGGATTCCCAAATCGATACGGCTTCGACCGCCGGTGCAATGATCTCACAACCATCTTCGCCCGTGTATCCTGTCCTGCTAACCGTCCACAGACTTCCGTTCGGCGCCGTCAGCACTTGGCCTGTGTAAAACGGCATCGATCGCAAATCCTGCCCCACGATCAACTCGGCCAATTCCAGTGCCCGTGGCCCCTGAACCGCAATCATGCAGGTCCGTTCGGTCTGGTCCAGAAACTCCACATGACCGCTCGCTGGTGCACGTTCCCCGCGCGACTCCGACAAGTGGCGGCGAATCACCGTCGCGATCTTCTCGCGATTGCTGGCATTGACCACCATCTGCCAAGTTCCCTGATTGGGTGCCCCCTGACCGGACGGGCCATCCAAATGGTAAACCAATACATCGTCCAAGATGCCGCCTTGTTCGTTGGCAACGAGAGCATACCGGATCCGACCCGGTTTCAGATCCGTGACGCGTCGCGTTACGATGCGATCCAAGAACGCGGCGACCTCAATCGAATCACCATTCGTACCGCGGAACAAGAATCGCCCCATATGGGATACGTCGAACAGCGAACAGGCCGTGCGCGTGGCAACATGTTCGTCGACGATCGAACGATACTGTACCGGCATGGACCAACCGGCGAAGTCGACCATGCGTCCGCCGTTCGCTGTGTGCCAACCGTGCAACGGTGTTTGCCGAAGTTCCGGTGAATTCATGCTCGGAGCTGTCCAAGTAACAAGACGCGAAAAACTGGGGATTGTCGGCCGGTCTCGCCTTGATGTTCGTTCCCACGCCGCACACCTGAAGATTCTAGACAATCAGGCCGTGTTTGCCAGGGCACGGCGATGGGGGCTGGCCGTGCGGATGGCGGATTCTGTGCGATTCTGCCGTGATTACCGCCTGCGTTTCTTTTTGCGTCCTTTCCCGGAGGCTCGTCGTTGATCCGACGATGCCCCACGGGCCCGCCCATCTTTTG
>JAGQPD010001038.1 GCA_020426865.1 Planctomycetales bacterium | reverse complement strand
GGCAGTGTTTCCAATGGCATCGTCACGGCTCAGTTCGCGGGTAGTGCCACGCTGCTCGGCGGAGCGCCGTACTGGGTCGGCGTCTTCGGCGAGGGCACGAGTCTTTTTACTTGGCACGACTCGCCATCGCCGGAGTTCGCCCTGCAAGCCCTTACGGGAGATGAAGGTGCCAGCTGGCTGTCGTTTTCCAGTGACCCATTTCCCGGCGCGGCGTTTCGCATTTCGGGTACGCCGGTCAGCCCACCCGACATTCCGCTGATTGATGCCGGACAGGCGTGGAAGTACTTTCCAGGTCACGCAGAACCTACAATAGGAACGGCCTGGACGTCGCCAACTTTCGACGATAGTCCGTGGAATTTTGATTTGGAAGGATTTGGATACGACGATGACCCAGCCACTCAAGCAGGGTTGATGAGCACGGTACAAACACCGCTCAGCGACATGCGAGACAACGGAGTCAATACCGACTCGTATACGTCGCTGTATTTGCGTCGCGAGTTTACGATTGCGGATCCGACGGAACTGTCCGAACTCGTGCTGCAGCTCGACTACGACGACTCCTTCATTGCCTACGTCAATGGGGTCGAGGTGGCTCGATCGGCATTCGGAGCGGTTGGCGCACCCGAGCCGTTTGATGGTCTTGGCACCCTGCATGAATCGACAAACGGCAACGCGTCGCTGGCGAAAGAACGCTTCAAGATCGACCTCTTGCAGGACTTCCCGGACCTAGTCACCGCCGGTAGCAACAATGTCCTCGCCATCCAAGGGCTGAACTCGGCGTTGGACGACGATGATTTTGTGCTATCGCAGATCAGCCTGGGTGCTAATCGGATTCACGTCGTCAACACTCAAGGTGACTTCGATGGCGATGGCGACGTCGACGCGTTGGACGTCGATGCACTGGCGGCGGCAGCTCGTAATGGGTCGACTGACTTGACGTTCGATCTGGATGGGGATGCGGTTATCACGTATTCCGTCAGTGGTACGGGTGTATCGAGCGATTCCGACTACTTGATTCGAACAATCCTGGGCACGGAATATGCAGACAATAACCTCGATGGCAAAGTCGACGTGCTCGATCTGGACCTGTTGGGACAAGGTTTTCATCAACTCGGAAGTGGGTGGCTATACGGAGACTATAATGGGTCCGGAACAGTTGACGTCCTGGACCTGGACCTGCTCGGCCAGACCTTTGGATTTGTTGCCACGGGTGCAAACGGAGTGACGGTTCCCGAGCCCACCGTTGTCTGTACGTTCTGCGTGCCGGCGTTTCTTCTAATTCGAAGTCGAAAATCGACACGCAAACGTGACGTCTCACGAGCACACCGTTGGGCGAAGCTGATGGCCGTTTTGCTGGTCACATGTCTTCCATCGGCCGCAAACGCGGATCTCGTCGTCACCGATTCCCGAGGAACCGCGACGCTGACCGTGACGTCGCAGGCCAGTTCGGCCGAAGGGTTTGTTGTTTACACCTTTGAGATTTCTCCGTTGGTCACGTCGACCGAAATCACGACCATCGGAGCAACTTTTTCTGCGGCAGAAATGCGACAGGTGAATCCAGGAGGTAATGCAACCGTATTTAACAATTTCAACTTCGCTTTCTCTTCGACCGACACGTTCGGTGACTCACAATTCCTTTTCTCTTATGCCGATGTGCAGATTGGTCAGCAATCAGAGAGTCCAGCAGAGCTCTCGGCAGCATTTACGGGCTTTGAACCCATCCAATCGACGACACCGTTCGCGCAAATCGTCCTGCCAACCGGCCGGACGGGGACGGCGGACTTGACGTTCGTGTTACGTCCGATCGGAATGGGAGGAGAGGGGCAAGGAGCGACGTTCTCCGGTATCTCGTTTGGGGCATCCGCGGTTCCCGAACCCAGTTCGTTTGCATTGGCGGGAATCGTTTGCTTGCTGATCATTACTGGACGCTGGTTGCAAATGCGTATCCATCGCGACGGTCGTTGGACGAACAATATTGTTCCGCGCCTTGTCATTTTGACGTTGGTCGCTAGTGGAGTATGCTGCACGACTACGTCGGCCGCGATTATCGATTCGCAGCGGTTGGTTCGGCTGGAGATCGCCCCTTCCCACTCGGCGGCTGCCGGCAACGTCGCGTGGCAATTCTCAGTTACGCCGGTGGATGCTGCCAAAGAAATCAGTTCCATTGACGTAGGAACAGGTCCGTACGGATTTTCGGGTGATAGTTTTCGTCAGGTGCGTCCAGCCGACGTGACAACCGTTTTCGCGGATCTGAATCTGTTTTTCTCTGGTGGTGAAGATTCGACAACCGACACACAGTTTGTGTTCCATCGATCGGAATTGATCGTGGTGCCTGGTTCCGAATCCGAGGACAACACACACCTGAAGGCGACATTTACGGGATTTGCCCCGATTACCCTTGGCGATGACAACGGACATTTTGCGCAGGTCGTCATTCCGTCGGATGGTCACGGAACATTTCAAGGTGCGTTCGTCGTACGACCGATCACTGGCGGCAGCGGCCAATTGGCGGTGCTCGGGCCGATCGAATTCGGCTTTGCCCCCGGCGACTTTGATAGGGACCAGGACGTCGACAGCAACGACTTCGACGTCTGGAGATCGGCCTATACCACACAGCCCTCAAATGCGATGGCCGATGCCGACAACGACGGCGACTCGGACGGCAATGACTTTCTCATCTGGCAACGTAACTTTACCGGTAATTCTTCCATTCAAACGGCGGCGGTCCCTGAACCGCGTGGATCTTCACTGATGCTGTTGGCGATAGTTGTATGCGTCAAGAAAAACCGTCGCGATCGCTTGAAGATGAAACATTTTTCTGCTTGTTATCAGGTATCTGCCGTGAATTTGTCGATGCAGCCGACTACACGATTTGGAAAGATAACTACAATAGTACGGCATCAACACTTCGATCAGTCAATAGCATCGCAGCGGCCGATTTGCGATCGACCTTACGCGATCGTATATCCGTCGCACCGTAGTTCGAGGAGATGCGCCGTAATCCGGGACGATGCGCCGGAATTCGAGGAGATATCGTCCCGTCGTTACCGCATGTATTCCCGCAATGGTTGGTCGGGCAGGTCTTTCAGACCTTCCATCACGCATGACGCATTGAGTACTGCACCTTCATAAGACGTGTGCACGCGCTGGTCGGCGAACATGGCGTCGACCGCCTCCGGCCCCATCTCGTCGTATTTGCTGGCGACCCGTTCGTGCAAGTCAATGAACATGACATCTTGTTCGCTGGCAACTTGCCGGGCCCAAGCGGCATGGCCGTCATCGGTTCGCTGGATCTTGCCAACGTTCCAGATCTTTCGTGGGATCAGCGAACAGACAATCGGCGTGGCCTGCTTGTCGCGAATCTCAGCGACGAACTTGCACAGATAGGCGCCAAAGGTCTCGACAGTCTCTTTGCTGCCATCGTCCAACGTTCGTTCCTCGGTTTCGTCTCCCGTGCCCCTCATTGCCCCGCGCTTTCCATTGTCGTTGTGGCCGAATTGCATGATCACGACATCACCCGGTTGAATCTGCTCGAGGACCGGTTGCCAGAATCCACCGGTGCGAAACGTGCGAGCACCGGTACCGCCCATCGCTCGGTTAACCACGTTGATGCGACTTTGGTCAAAATATCCTTGCAGCGGATCTCCCCATCCAAACTGCCCCCCCTCCCCTCGCCCGCGTCCGGTGCGTACGGTCGAGTCGCCGATGAGCCACAGTGTCGGCAACGTGTCGTCCGCACGCTGCGTCGTGTTGAGAAACCGTTGTTCGGCCGCTTCCGTCGTACCTCGATTCACCTTGGGAAACGATACGTAGCGGGGCGCTGCCCTGGCGACATTACGCCCAGTAGCCGACAACCAATGATTCCACTGTTCTTCGCGGAGCCCCTTCAGTCCTTCCACGACCAGCCGCGCATTGAGCAATGCACCTTCGTCGCCAGTATGTGTGTGGTCACGCGGAAATAGAGGTCCGACCTGTTCTTGACCGCGTCGCTCGTATTCGTCGGCGATCAACGCCGTCAGATCAATCAACGGCACGTTTTCGGATTTTGCCAATTCACCTGTCCATTCCCCATAGCGTCCCGAACCTCGCTCCACGTGGCCATCGTTCCAAATGTTGCGAACCGTCAGCGAAAGTAGCACTGGAAACGCCCCCTTTGCCTCGGTCTCGGAGATCATTTTTCGCATGTACCAACCAAAGGAATGTACGACCTCATGCTGTCCCGTCTGTTGATTGTCGATCTCTTCCGTTTCGTCGCCGAGGCCTCGCAACGAACCTCGGGCTCGTCGCGGATCGTTAATCTTTCCGCCATCGTTGTGCCCGAATTGAATGAGCACAACATCGCCCGGTTGCAGTTGGTCGATAATTCCCTGCCAATGACCTTCCGTGATAAACGTGCGACTGCTGCGTCCCCCGCGGGCATGATTCTTCACGGCAACTCGCTGTGCGTCGAAGAATTCGGCCAGGTGTCTCCCCCAACCGCGAGCGTTGTCGCTGCCATTGGCTGCGGTCGAATCGCCGGCGATGTGAATCGTGGGAAGGTTCGATGCATTGGCAATTGTCGCCGGCGCACAAAAGGACATCCAAACCCAGACTGTGAAATTCCGCATAGTGCCTCACCGTTCTTGCTTCGAGGTAACCAGGGATCGGGAAGTGGTTGGCACATTACGACAACGACCAGATTACCATGCCACATTTCGATACGTTTTTGACGGCATGAATGATACCATAAGTTTTCGGGATACGACATCAACGCGACCGGCTTACCAATATCGTAAGCCTGTAAAGCCACAAGGGCCGGTCGCAGCTTTCCTGTTTCCGGATAAACGTGAACACTGACGAAATCCAGTTTCGAGGCGGCCGCGGCGGAATAGAATGCGGGCTTTGGATTCGGCCAGACGAGTGTCCATGGTATGACACCAACCGTAATCAAATGCCGCGGATCTTCTTGACGGATAGCTTTCGTCATCCTATTGCCCCAGTTACGAGCGACATCGTTCGACTTTCGATCCCCCAGTTCTAAGGCAAACCGCTGGACGAAATACTTGCTATCAAGTGGCTCACCGGGGAGCCATTCCCGCTTTCCTGCAGCGCCGCCAATGACCGGTTCGTTCATTAAGTCGTAACAGAAGACGGCCGGGCTTCGTTGACAAGTCGCAGCGACTGCCTTCCAAAAGGCTGCTTGCACGTCCCATCGTTGTGGCCCATCCAGCGCTTCGTACCACGGTGGAATGTTCGCTTTGTGGTAACACGCCAGACCGGTAATATCGAGATCGACTCCGGTTGCCATGCTGGCGAATTCAACAGACACGTCTTGGTGCCGCTGGTGTGCGGCGACTACTCCTTTCGCACGGTATATATCAAAATGATATGCGTGTGCTCTTCCATCGTCGCACGCGTCACATGAACGACAGCATCGTACGACTTCGTCCGGCGAATAAGGCATTGCGAACGTAAGGGACGCTCGAGTCCCTCGCCGCCAGGTTGAAAATTGTCTGCCAGAAAGAGATTGTCGTACGTCGTCGCGGGGGCAGGAACTTCCGCAACCTCGCCCGCTACGGCATGGACTCCGGAGGCGGTCCCGGCACCTCGCAAGCTGTCGGCGATGTCCGCAGGATTTTCGAATTCCATGCGCTCGGCATAGAATCGTACGACATCCTGGAAGGAGTCGGGGGTAGTGCCAAATTGATAGGAGCACTGGGGCCAGACGATCGTTCCATTGATTTCGGATTTTAGACCAGATCCACTTCCCAGAAGCGTGATACCTGGATATTGCCACTGATCGATCGGCGGAGCCGCAGGCTCATTCGAGTCAACCATGGCGAAACTCCCGGCCATTTCTCGCACCATTACGTCAACACTCCCAAACCATTTCCATTGCAGGTACATGCCCAAGCCGATCCCCAGGACCGCGCAAAGCACGCAACCAACTGCAGGCACGACGACCTTTTTCATACCCTTTTATCCTTTTTGAAATCACATCTTGACCGCGAACAACGATCACCCGTACCGTGAATCCCAAATCTCTTGAGCTGCAAGGTGCGACTCCAACTGCTTCACGTTGTTCTCCAGCGGGAAATTCCAGCGCCGAACCGAATTTGGCCCGGTTTTTGGCTCGACGATCAAACATACGGCGATGGTTCACTCGTATTGTGTGATAAATGGCGAACTTTCGTGGCTCCCGATGGCCATTGCGATCAAGAAGTGCCGAATACCTCGAACCTCGAGGTATT
>JAGQPD010001037.1 GCA_020426865.1 Planctomycetales bacterium | reverse complement strand
GGGGTCGCCACTCCGGTTCCATCGTTCCCAGGTTTTCCGGCGGGTGTAACGTCGGGCAGCTACGATCAGACGTTTGATCTGACGGACCCAGCGAGTTTTAATCCAGCGTTTGTCACGGCCAATGGCGGCACGACGGGCAGCGCGATGAACGTGCTCCTAAATGGCCTCGACACAAGCACCGCCTATCTCAACATTCACACGTCGACGGCGCCGGCGGGTGAGATTCGCGGATATTTCTCACCGGTTCCTGAACCGGCAACCGCGGGATTGGCGGCAATCGTGTTTTTGGCAGTCATCGGTCAAACGCGGGTTCGTCGCGGCTGCTGAGTCGGCGAAGAAGATAGCCTGCGGCCGGCATGATTCAGCAGGCAATGTCGTTTTTCGCGGCAGACTTTCGATTCATGATATTGATATCGATTGACTGCGTTCAATCGCAATTTAGCTAAAATGCACTTTCAGGCTCGGCGGGATTTCCAATGCGAAAATCCCGTCGAGCTTTCTCGTTGATCGGTACGATGTGTATCCCCAAGGTGGCGCCCGTCGGTACGAGTTCTTACATTGCTTTACTTCTGCTTCGCGGAACCGTAGGATAAGTAGCCGTTCCGCAAAGAAAGAGAATTTGCTTTTTCGTAAAAGCGAGGGTCGAAAAGCCATGGAGCATCGGTTGGACGCAAACGAACCATTGGGAGGTCACGCCGCGAAACGCGGCTTCACGCTGGTGGAGCTATTGGTGGTCATTGCGATCATCGGACTCCTCGTGGCGTTGTTATTGCCGGCCGTCAACGCAGCCCGTGAGGCGGCGCGGAGAACGCAGTGCCAGAATACAATGCGACAATGGGGACTGTCGATGCACAATATGCACAGTGCACGCAATCAGTTGCCGGAAGGTAGCCGCAGCAACCCGCGGCGGGTATGGGTAGTCCTGATGTGGCCATATGTCGAAGAAGGGTCACTTTACACGACGTTTGATCAGACGAAGCATTTTTACGAGCCTCCCAACACGTACACGAACACGTTTGACGGCACCTATGCCAGAACATCGCCGTTGTATTACTGTGCCAGCGACCGAGTAGGAGCAATGTGGCAGGGGGATCCCTATTGGCGATCTCGAGGAAATTTCGTCGTCAACTGGGGAAGCATGGCGACACCTCGCAATCCGGGCGATCCAGTACAGAGTCCTGACTACGGCTACGCACCATTTGGCTACGAAGACTTTGCCTCACGTGACAAACCCCGCGTGGTCAGTTTCAAGCACTTCAAGGACGGGACGGCCCAGACGATGTTGTTGTCGGAGGTCGTAATGGCGGCCGAGGACACCGATTACGACATCCGCGGAGATATGCTCAATGACGATCGACCGTGTCACCAATACATGACACTCAACACGCCCAATTCGGGCACGGACGTCAGCCCCTACTGCAACGGTGCTCGATATCCTAACAATCCCCCCTGCACGAATTCCGGTTCCTCCTTTGCTCACAAGGCGGCGCGCAGCCGCCACCCCGGCGGCGTGAACGTGACCTATGCCGACAATCATGTCACGTTTGTTGCTGACAGCATCAACCTGGCGACATGGCGGTCGATTGGCACAATGAACGGAACGGAAGTTAACACCGACCCCACCCAATAGTGTCACGCAACGGTCTTACCCGAGGTCGCTGGAACGGACAGACGCTATCTCTGAACGCAATTTCTTTTTGTAATTTTCGAGGAGCCACGTAATGGTGAAGCGTCAGTGTATTCAAGGAGCGAACGCGTGGCTCGCACATATCGCTGTATTCACGGCGTTCTGCCTTGCGATCAGTGGGTGTGGTAGCAATGGTGCGGCCACGGTCGAGGGGAAAGTCACCTGGGAGGGTCAGCCGTTAACGGAAGGCAACGTCCGCTTTGTGCCAGCCGATGGCAAAGGGCAAACGGCGTCTGCGGATGTCAAAGACGGGGCATTTACCATTGCCGTGCCACCGGGCCAATGGCGAGTGGAATTCTCGGCCCCCAAAGTCGTTGGGAAGATCAAGATGATCGACGCCCCTGACGCCCCCACCGTGGACGACGTCCGCGAATTGCTGCCACCCATGTATAATGTACAATCGAAGTTGACGGCAGATGTTCAGCCGGGAACACAAGAAATTCCGTTCGATTTGGTAAAGCAGGGAAAGAAATGAGCATTTTTGCTTTGCACACGAAATCGGTAGTTTCGACCATCGCCGCCACATTTCTCGGTTCTGCGCTGGCAATCACTTTGGCCA
>JAGQPD010001036.1 GCA_020426865.1 Planctomycetales bacterium | reverse complement strand
GCGATCGCCATGAAGTGCGGGAACTGCCAGAGGAAAATTAGCAGAAACAGCGCCACCGCTCGCGCGTCGAAACTCGCACCGGTCGACGCCCAACCAATCAGCACCGGCAACGCTCCGCCAATCGCACCGACGAGCGTGTTCCAATGCGTCCGACGTTTCATGGGGGTGTAAATCAAGACATAAGACGCCCACGTAATTACGGCCAGAGACGCGGTCAACAGATTTGTGAAAAACAACAAATCGAAAATTCCGACGATGGCAAGTGTCGCACCAAAGACGAGGACCTCACGAGCGGCAAGTCGACCGGCGGCGAGGGGGCGGTCAAACGTCCGACGCATCAAGCGGTCGGTTTTTCGTTCCCACCACTGATTCATCGCACTTGCACTCGCCGCCACCAACGCGGTTCCAAGCTCCGCATGCAACATCGACCATGGATCGGGTTGTCCCCAGCGGGCGGACGAGGCGCCAACGACGACAGTGATCAATACCAGGACGGCAATGCGAGGTTTTGTCAGTTCAAGATAGTCGGCCAATCGGGCAACCCCGACGGAACCAATTCGTCCTACGCTCCCAACAAAGGCGTTCATAGCGCAACCCCCATCGTCAAAGTCGTTCCTTTGACGTTAAGAGGCGGACGAGCGTTAATATTCGCCGGGCGGCACAACCGCCAACTCCGCAACGCCAACTTGACCGACATCGCGAGAATCAGCGATCCGGTCGCGACGTGTCCGGTAACGACCAGCGACTGTGGCATGCTTTCGTTCACGATCGTAAATGGACGAGCAAACCACGCACCTTCCGCCCATGCGGGCCAGTAGTACTTCAAAACCCAAGTGGCAAGTCCCAGTCCGACCTGCAACAACACCAGGAACATGAGCGAGAGGGCGACTGACTTAACTCCGTCTCGACTCGTGGCCGCAAGATGGATTGCCACCAGCCAGACGGTTTGTGCGAAAATTACGGCGGCCAGCACCAGATGGAACAACAACGCAACGCGAAAACCCGCCCCGCCGGCTCCCCCCATGACATGTCGCAGCTGAGAACCGAGGATCAGTTGCACCAACGCGCAACCTGACAACACCGTCGCTCCGACGGCACCCCTTGCCGACATGTTACCAATCTGCAACGAATCACCGGTCCTTCCTGTGGCGCGCCACCACTGGGATGTCACAACCGCCAAACTCACGAAAAGACAAAAACAAACGGGCCCGAAGACACCGTGGAGCTGGGCAATCTGTCGATTGTTCCATAGCACACGCTGCCCCCCCAGGACCCCCTGCAGGCAAACGGCGGTCAACGCGATAACGGACAATACCTTTACCCATCGTCGCGAATCTTTCCAGACGATCGTCACCATCGCGGCGATCGCCAGCATTCCTACCGTGGCCCCCAAAAGTCGATGGCCATGCTCGATAAACAGGTCCCACGGCCCTGACACCCATGTCTGCCACGGATACAAGAACAAGTTGTACCCATAGGTGGACGGCCAATCGGGAACTGCCATCCCTGCGTCATAGGTTGTTACCAAACCGCCAACCCAGATGAGCGGGAACGTGGCGCATACCAAGAGCACAGCCAACCGGTGCGGCCAAGCACCACGCTGTTCAGTGTCGGCAGGTATGTCGACGTTGGTCATAGTAAATGTCTTGGATCGGGATGGGAGTACGACACGGTCTAGTGGTGGCCGGGATCGGTTGGCTCCACGCCTTCCGGAGGCGGTTGGATCTGCGGATAGTAGTCGGTGTCCACTTCGGGCGAACCGTATTCATAGGGTCCGCGATAGACGATCGGTTGGAAGTCGAAATTGCCGTGCCCGGGTGGGCTGGGAGCGGACCATTCCAAACCGTTGGCATGCCAGGGATTTCGCCCGACTTTCTTGCCAAAGAACATGCTATAGATGAAGTTGAACGCGAACACGACTTGCACCGCGACCATCAAGATCGCACAAATGGACATGAACCGGTTCATCGGCAGCAGTTGCTGGAACGATTCGTAATGATACGGGTCCGCCAATCGCCGTGGGAAACCGGCGGCCCCCAGAATATGCATCGTAAAGAACGTGCCGTTGAGGAAGATGAACGTCAGGAAGAAATGGATCTTCCCGAGCGTCTCGTCCATCATTCGGCCAAACATCTTGGGAAACCAGAAGTAGATGGCGCCAAACACGGCCATCGCCGTTCCCGCAAACAACACGTAGTGGAAATGGGCAACGATGTAATACGTATCGTGGATGTAAATGTCCACGGGAGTCGCTGCCATGAAGATGCCGCTCAACCCGCCGATTACGAACATCGAGACAAATGCCAGGGCAAACAACATTGGCGTCGTGTACTGGATCTTTCCTCCCCACAGCGTGCCAAGCCAATTAAAAGTTTTGACGGCACTCGGCAGTGCGATCATCATCGTAGCCACCATGAAGGTCATTCCCAGGATCGGGTTCATTCCTGAGACGAACATATGGTGCCCCCAGACGATGAATCCCAAACCGGCAATGGCTGAAATGGAATAGACCATCGGTTTGTACCCAAAAACTGGCTTACGAGCAAAACAACTGAGAATGTCGGAAACCATCCCCATCGCCGGAAGGATCATGATGTAGACAGCCGGGTGGGAATAAAACCAGAATAAGTGCTGCCATAGAAGTGGCTGGCCGCCACCGCTGGCAGCAATCGAGTTATTTACGACCAGCTGTTCGGGAATAAAGAACCCCGTGCCCAGCATCCGGTCCATCAGTTGCATGAAGCCCGCAGCCGTCAACACTGGCAAGGCGAATGCCTGCAGGACAGCGGTGATGAACATGCCCCAAATCGTCAACGGCAGACGGAACATGGTCATACCCGGAGCCCGCATCTGAATAATGGTGGTCATGTAGTTGACCGACCCCATCATTGACGAGACCCCGACAAAGGTAACGCCGAGCAACCACAGGGTTTGTGCCGCCCCGCTGCTGGGAGCTGACTCCCAGACGGCCGACAAAGGCGGGTAGGACGTCCAGCCCGCCGCGGCGCCGTAACCGGGACTGAAAAAGCTGAGGATAATGCAAACAAACGCTGGCCACATGAACCAATAGCTGAGCATATTCAGCGTGGGAAAGGCCATGTCGTCGGCACCGATCATTAGCGGAATCAGATAGTTGCCAAAGGCGCCGGCAAGAATCGGAATGATCACGAAAAAGATCATTACCGTGGCATGCATCGTGAATAGCATCGTGTAAAACTCGGGCGAGATCTGCCCCCCTTCCGCGGAGAATAGCATCGGGCCGATCACGGGCATGCTTTGCCACGGCCAAGCCAATTGCCAGCGAATCCCCAGCGCCAACAGGCCGCCGACGAGGAACCACAGCAGCGTAGAAAACAAAAACTGCAAACCAATGATCTTGTGGTCGCGAGAGAAAACATAGGTGGAAATAAAACTTCCGACGGAATGGTCGCTGTGACCATGACCGGCTGAAGCGTGACCATGCGAGCCGACAGTGATACTACTCATCTTGGGATAAACTCCTACTGTGCCGCCACCTGACCAATCGGTGACTTCAACGGTTGCTGCTCTTCCTGGAGGCTTACAATAAACTGTTCGTAGTCGGCGCGACTTTCGACCGTGATCCGACCACGCATCTTATAGTGTCCCCAGCCACAGAGTTCGGCACACACGATATCGTATTCCCCCTCGGTGGTAGGCGTGAACCACACTTGCTGTTTCATACCAGGTACCAAATCTTGCTTCAAACGAAAGTTCGGCAAGAAGAAGCTATGAAGGACATCCTGGCTTTTGATCGTGATCACGGTTTCTTCGCCGACAGGAATGTGCAGATCATTGACGGTGAAGAGATCGTCGCGAGTTCCCAGGACGCCGTCCTCACCAGGATACCGAATCCGCCATTCGAATTGCCGGCCGGTAACTTCGGCAATGGGAGGTCGCCGGATATCGTCGTCCGTTCCCAGCACATTGTCGACACCCGCCAACATGGGATAGGCCATTTTTTCCGAGTGCCAAGTATCCATCTGGTAGATCGCGATGAACAGCAGGGTGGCCGCCGGCAAAATCGACCAAACGACTTCCAGTGTGTGGCTCCCATGCGTGTACATTACGTTCTCCTGAACACGCTCAGCATCGTATTTCCACAGGACCCAGAACAACACCATTCCGGTTCCAACAAAGATTGCACCCGTCAGGTAAAGAATGAAATTGAACAGGCCGTCAATCATATGGCCATGCTCGGACACGTCGACGGGGAACCAGTGGTTTTTCATAGGCCACATGTTGTTGATCGCCAGCGCGAACACCGTAATGCCCAAGACGGGGACCAGCAAAAACATCAAACTCCAGAATCGTCCCACTTTTATCTCTCCCAGGATCGTGCCGGACTCTGCCGAACTAACGGGTGTACTCGCAAAACCTATCCACTACATGCGTTCGCGTTTGAATTCCTGACCGTAAGTAGCTCGTTCCCCACCCGGTTCATAGGGAAGCGATCGAATGTAGTCGACGATGCACCACACATCGGCGGCAGTCAGACCCTGCTGTTGTTCAGGGGCGTCGTCGGGCTTCATGGTCGCAGCAGGCATCGGGGTGCCGTCAATGCCGTTGGTGATGCGGCGATACAATTCTTCCGGCCGGCGCCCCCCGCGATAGATCCCCTCACGCAAGTTGCGAGGAAAGATGTTCCTTGGTGGTAGACCACCCAACTCGACAAGCTCGTCGACCAACTTTTGTTTTTCCTGATCGGTCATCGGTTTGGAAAAGTCTTCATAGTCTTTCGACCACTCGTCGTAATCCGTGCGTTGCCCGTCACCGAGTTGTGTTTCGCCGTGGCACTTCACGCAGTTGGCGACCGCGCCGTGAAAGAGTTCTCGACCGCGAGCAATCGCGGCGGACTCGTTCCAATCATCCGGCCGGGCGGGGACCTCCGTCACTTCCTCTTCCGCCGCGGACCACTTCGCAACGGCCGATGCAACGATCTCACCAACCAGATACTCGCCCGATTGATCGAGCCGCTCACCGGGCCCCAACTCAATGGCAATATCCTCCATCAAACGCCGCTCCACCTGTCCGCGTATCGCCAGGTACTTGACGTAGTCGACGATTGCTTCACGTTCGATATCGGGCAACAACCTAAACGACGGCATGGCCGTCCCCGGAACCCCCTCGTACAGAATCCGCAACAGATCCTCGTGCGTTGGCGGCGTCCCTTTGCCCGTCGATTTGAACTTGAAGATCCCCATTCGATAATCGCGAGGGTACGGATTCAGATAAGCGGCAGTGGGCCCATTGCCGTCGCCGGATACCCCATGACAATGACTGCAATGTTGTCGATACAACCCCGTGGCAATCCCTTGCTCATCGACCCCCACCGGTCCGGCTGCCATCTTCAGGCGATCGATGCTGATGACATCTTCCAGACCGGCGCCCTGCGGGAGATGTGGCTGGTCCGGCGTGCCGAACAGTGCCGCCAAGATATTGGCGACGTCGGCCTTTTGTTCCGCAGTGAACGCCTCTGCCTTCTTTTCGTTCTTGTGCAAATAGGCCATGTTCATCCGAAACCGCGCCTCGGGCGCATCACAACCTGTTGCTACCAGCACTGGCAAAAGCAACCACAAAAACCGATTGATGTTTCGTTGCATCGAGTTCGCTCCCCCCAGGAGCTCTGTCTATTTTGGTTACCGACTCAAATCAAAACACAAACACGTTATCGTCGTCGCTTGGAACTTGTCTTGGCGGGCCCTATTTCGTCAAACTGGCCGCATCTTGTCTAACGGACGGCACTTACACCACCACGGTCTCGCTAAAACACGCTACTCGGCAACGTGATATTCATGGTCTCGTCGGCCCCAGACTGCAGGGTGATCGTCAATTTTCCCTTGCCACCCGATTCGCCCGCACCGTCAATCGAGACTGTCTTGGGAAACTTGCAAGCCTCTTGCCATACACGAAACTCCAGCTCGATCCCTGCCGGAAGGTTCTCAATCACGAAGGAACCATCGTCCTGGCTCACGCAGTAGTACGAGTTGTCGCGCATGATCATCCATGCTTCCATCCACGGATGAATCGCGCACTTCACCGGAAATGGCTCGCGTTCTTCCGCGGAAGGTTGATATATCAGGCTTTCGCCACTAGGAATCGTCTGGTCAAACTTTGGATTCGCTTTGGCGGAAAGGTTTGTATTATGACCGACGCTGTCGCTGTTCTTGATGCGCAGCGGCTGTGACGACTGCATGGCCAATACGTGCGAGAGGAACACGCATTCCTTCTGATCAAACAGGACTTCGTCCGTTTTCCCCGGCTGCATGCTGGGGTGCGTCCAAGGTTCTTCCGGCTTCAACGAACTGGTCAAGAATATCACGCAGTTCTTGATACCCTTTGAGTTTGGATCGACGACGAGGGACTGGCTGTACACCGGCTTGCCACCGGGAGCACAAATATCGTTGTCACGGGTGATGGAAAGTGCGGCGGGACTTGGAGGTGTGCCGTCAAAAATGAATCGCCCCCGCAGCGTCGCCCAACCGGTTGGCTCCGCACCCGAACCGCCGCTGTCACTGGCTTGGCCACTGCCGTCCGCCGTGGCAAATCCCGCTCGGATTTGCATCGCGGAAGGAAGATCCGCAGCGACGTCGGGAGGAAGATGACGAGCACAGCCCACAACGAGCAGCAACATTGCGCCCACCGCCAACATCGGCACGATGCTCGAAGACCACAGACCCTCGTTTGGTTTCGCCATTCTTTTCAACCCACTCTTCATTACCCACACTCGGTTCACGACGATTCGGTATCAAGCCCGACGGTCACAACGCACCCCAACGACACACCTTTGACACTACTGCAGGCCGTCACGCGATGAACGGTGTCGGCCCGCAGTCGCGTTCTCACTTCCTGCGCGCCGATTACTTGGATTCAAATGCTTTAGCACCAATCGCAACGGTACCCAGATCGGTATCCTTGCCGGCGGCGATTTTCACATCGGTACGTCCCTTGCTCCACTCGGCCGCCTTGCCATTGACTTTTACGTCACGGACATAGCCAGCCGTCTCGTGCCAGAACTGGAACGTCCATTCCCCGGCGGGAACATTGGCTATCTCGAACTTGCCGTCGGCGGGCGTCACCGCCATGTACGGCGAATCCTTAATCAACAACCAGGAATTCATCCACGGATGGATGCTACAGCTGACCGACGAAGGCAAACGCTCCTCCTCCTTGAATTTCTCCTCCAAGCTGGCTCCCGCTGGTAGGTTCGGGTTGATCCCTTTGTTTGCGACCGTGTCAATCTTCGTATTGTGGCCGATCGGATCGGCATTATTCACCAATAGCGTT
>JAGQPD010001035.1 GCA_020426865.1 Planctomycetales bacterium | reverse complement strand
GAGGCACTCTCCTTGGGAGCTCGGGAAACGTGGGAAGGGGTCGGCCAAGTGATCGCCGTGCTCAAACGGATCCGCCAAGTCGGTAAGAATCTGGGGGGACCAGGGTCCATCGTCGTGGCCGCCGTTTCCGAAGCATCGCAAGGATGGGCTCGATTGTTGGTGTTCCTTACGTTACTCAGCGCCAACCTGGCCGTCATCAATATGCTCCCCATTCCCGTCCTCGACGGTGGACATATGATGTTTCTGCTGTACGAAGGCGCGCGAGGAAAACCGGTCAACGAACGGATTGCCTTCGTGTTGACGATGATCGGATTCGTGTTCATCCTCAGTCTCATGCTGTTCGTCATTGGTTTGGATATTCGCCGCTATAGCTGACGCCTTGAACCGATGGGATTTGATTTCCACGCCGATGGGGTTCGGCCCATCGTGTTGCTTGATGCCGTCGGGACGTTGATGTATCCCGAACCGACGGCTGCGATTGTCTATCACGCCTTTGGGAAGCGACTCGGCGTCGAAGTGCCCTTGGACGAAATCCGACGGCGCTTCGATATGGCACGGCGCGCGTACTTTCCACCGCTTGCGTCAAGCGAGGAGCACGAGCTGGTTACCAATGACGAGCGCGAACGGCGAAGGTGGCGAGAGATCGTGGGGGCAGTGTTTTTAGAACTATCGAATTCGCTCGCCGACCGGCTGTTCGGGGAGCTCTGGGAATATTTCGCCGATGGAAACCATTGGCGATTGTTCCCTGACGTAGAGCCGGCTTTGAGGGAACTTTCGCAACGCGGTATCCCCTGGGCGATTGCGTCGAATTTTGACGAGCGTCTCGAACGTGCGGTGCAGGCACATGTTGCCCTCAAGGAAGCGGTCGCGGTTTTCCATTCCGCAAAGCTGGGCATTTGCAAGCCCGCGCCCCAGTTCTATCTGCAAATCGCCGCCCGCTTGGATGCACATGTGACGCAGTTGTGGATGATCGGCGATGATCCGGACGCGGACTTCCTCGGTGCTCGCAATAGTGGCTGCCAGGCGCTATGGTTGAATCGTCACCAGGGCCGCGCTGCCAATCGGATTGCTGCCAATCGGATCGCTGCCAATCGGATCGCTGCCGACCGTACGATTACCGAACTTCATCAGCTAACACACTACCTCTTCGACTAGTGCCGTGCGGTACAATCAACGCTCCCTTGTCTGGAGAATCCCATACGCTGCGTGCTTACCGTATTACGCCTGGCGCGCTCGGCTGAATTGCTCGGCGGCAAACAGCAAGTCGTCCGTGGTATGTGCCGCCGATACTTGGACTCGGATACGAGCCTTGCCAAGCGGCACTACGGGATAGGAAAAACCGATTACATAGACACCGAGCTGCAACAATCGATCTGCCAGCGAGCTCGCCAGGGCGGCGTCGCCCAGCATGATCGGGACAATCGGATGCTCGCCCGGAATGATATCAAAGCCACGGTGTGTCATCTCGTCTCGGAATAGATGGGTGTTATCGGCGAGTCCATCACGGAGTTCGGTTGAGCGGGATACGATCTCCAAAGCTTTGGTCGAAGCACCGACGATTGGAGGGGCAACGGAATTCGAGAATAGATAGGGTCGCGATCGCTGCCGCAGTAGTTCGATGAACTCACGGCGACCGCTGGTGTATCCGCCGCTGGCACCACCTAGCGCCTTTCCCAAGGTGCCGGTTGTCAAATCGATGCGCCCCATCACGCCACGATACTCGTGGGTGCCACGGCCGGTCGGACCCCAGAACCCGGTGGCGTGGCAGTCGTCGA
>JAGQPD010001034.1 GCA_020426865.1 Planctomycetales bacterium | reverse complement strand
TGTTGCTGCTCGTCACAAACGGATACGTTCCATGGTCGATATCAAGCAACGCTCCCTGTGCCCCTTCAAATAACAACTTCTTGCCCGCCTCGACGGCATCCAGCAAGTAATTGGTCGTGTCACCAACATAGGGACGAAGACGCTCGGCATACCCGTGGTATTTTTTGTAAATCTCATCCACTTCCAACTCGTCGGTGTCCGCCAGAACGGCAGACAGCCATGCTCGCTTCGCTTCCACAATGCGCTCAATCTGATCCCGCAGATCACTTCGCAACAAATCACCCATGCGAATGGCATGCGTTCGACCGACCTTATCGCGATAGCATGGACCAATACCGCGCAATGTCGTGCCGATATTTTCACCCTGTACGTCGCTCGAATTGAGCACGCGATCCTCCAACATATGCCAGGGCATCACGGCATGCGCCCGATCACTGATCATCAAGTTTTTCTCGACTGGCACTCCCCGTGCAATCAAACCATCAATTTCCTGCAAGATTGTCGGTGGATTGAGTACGACACCAGGCGTGATGACATTCATGACCCCTGCATTTAGAATGCCGCTGGGAATGTGATGCAACTTGTAAACCTGGTCGCCCACGACGACGGTATGTCCGGCATTGGCACCACCCTGATAGCGCACCACGACATCGAAGCGGGATGTCATTAGATCAACGACCTTCCCCTTGGCCTCGTCACCCCACTGCAACCCAATCACACATGTGCCTGGCACGTTCAACTCCTAAGGGAAACTGGCGGGCGACCCACGGTTACGCGGCAAGCCCCCCATACTGGGTCTTCCTCAGAAGACCTATTTCGCATTCAGCCAAACCCGTAAGTTTAGGCCCCCAACCAACCCCCGGTCAACCGCAGGCGATCTTTCCCCCCGCAGCCCCCGCGATCCTGCTGCATACCGACCGCGCAATTGGCGAAGATCGATCCTACCTGGCTTCCGTGCATCTGTGTGACTCTATGTCTCCGTGAGATAACCGGTTCTCAAGCGACCCGGCGATTGTTCACGGACAACCGGGCGACCGACGCTAGCCATCGGGATACTGTCGACAAAACTCGTATAGCGCGATCGCCGTGGCGGTCGCAGCATTGTGGCTATAGGGCAGACTGTAGACCGGTATTTCCACAACGGCATCGAGCATCTTCAGGACGTCGTCGGTGATCCCATGTCGCTCGTGCCCCACAACGAGGCAGCATCGCTGCGGAAAGGCATATTCATAGATCAGCTGCGACCCCGTTGTCTGTTCCAATCCCACCAGGCAATATCCTTCCGTCTTCAGCCGCTGCAGTACGGGAGGCAATGTCCGGTGCACCTCGATCCGCACCTCGTCCGCACCATCCCGCGCAATCTTGTAATCAATCTTGGGATGGCCACAGGCGATGATGTGAGTTACGCCACAGCAACCAGCTGCGCGTACAATTCGCGAGACATTCACATTGCTTTGCATGGGCGGCAAGGCTACCATCAATTCGCGTGGACGCTCGAGCACGCGGGGTGGCTTGTGTCGGACGTGCTGAAAATCTCGGTTCATACCAACAGGCTGCGGCGTTGACCGCCGGCGTTTTCGATTTTGACGAATAGGCTGAATTCTAATCACGTGCGATTCGCTTGTCCCATCATCATAGACGATTCGACAATGGTTCGAGCGGGCTTTCGCGCGTTGCTTTCGCTCCTGCTGGCGGTGATCGTCGTGGGCTGCCGTCATCGCGAAGGAGACTTCTTTGGCACGACACAACCGCAACACGGCACCGACGAAGTCTGGATCAACAACAGCACCGAGCCCGAGTGGATCGACCCTGGCAAGTGTTCCGATAGTGCGGGCGGCGAGGTCATCTGGAATATCTTTGCGGGTCTAACGGACACGGCGCCCGAAACCGAGCAGCCCGTTCCGGACCTTGCCGA
>JAGQPD010001033.1 GCA_020426865.1 Planctomycetales bacterium | reverse complement strand
GTGAACGATCTCGGCCAGCCCCGTAATATACACCACCCCAATTACGTTCTGCCGTCGATGTTGCACGCCAACAATCGTACCGTACAGGGGGACTCCCGCGATAAACGACTTGGTGCCATCAATCGGATCGACCACCCAGCGGTACTCGGACGTCCCCGTGACCGCACCAAACTCCTCCCCCAAAATTGAGTCGTCGGGAAACGCGGCCAGGACATGCTCCCGCAAGATTTGCTCTGCTTCGCGGTCGGCAATGGTCACGGGCGAGTTATCGCTCTTGCATTCCACGTGCAAGTCGGGACGCAGATGTTTGAGCGTGGATTGTCCGGCTTTGCGGGCGAAATCCACCGCGGCCAGATATCGACGCTGCAACTGGAATTGCTCCGCAGAAGTTGGCGATAGAGTCATATTGCGGTTGCTTTCGCATGAATATTGGACTGCGCTGTCAGGAACGCCCATCGGCGCCCGACGGCCGGGCCCCGGACGAGTGGTCGGTGGCATTTTCGGCTGGCACCGGTGGCGCCATATAGGCCCGCCACATCAACAGGGCAACCCCGCAAACGAGCAGGCTGTCGGCAATATTGAAATTCGGCCATTTATGGGCTTCGGTATAACAAAACAAGATCCAATCCCGCACGCCCGCAAATCCCCAAAGGCCCAGTCGGTCGTAGAGATTGCCGAGGATTCCCCCGAGGATGCAGCCGAGAATAAAAGACATCCACCGGTCGCGCACAGCACCGCCGCCGAAGAACCAGACCACTAAACCGACGACGGCAAACAGCGAAATCACGGCGAACAGCCCGACGCGGCCTTGCCCCATGCCAAAGAGCGCGCCTTCGTTAACGGCCGTTTCAATCCCCACAAAGTTTTCGCAGAGCCACCACACAGGGTTTCGGCCGGGCTCACCACGCCAAGCAAAGACCGCGTGCTTCGTCCACAGATCGACGGCGGCCCCGATGATTGCGGCGCCAAAGAAGAGCGCCGAATTGCCGCCGATCGCCGGTCGACCCTCGGCGGCATTCTGGTCTGTCATCGCCGAATCAGGTTGTCTGGATTTTCTCGGCACACTTCACACAGAACGGCGTGTAAGGAAGCACAGTCAATCGCGTCTTGGGAATCACCTTCCCACATTCCAAGCACTGACCATAGACACCGTCTTCGATTCGCTCAAGAGCACTTTCGATTTGGTCGAGCGTCGATTCGTCGTTTTCCATCAAACTGAGAGTGAATTCCTGTTCGTAGTTGTCGGTGCCAATGTCCGCCATATGAATCGGCATGCTTGATAGATCCCCATTGGCTTCCGAACGGGTCTTGCGAAGCGCCGAATCGGCCATCGCCGACACGTCACCCCGCACGCGAGACCGCAATTCGATCAATCTCGCCTTATATATCTTTAAGTCGGTTTTTTTCATTTTCATTGATCTTCTCCTGAGCAACCCTCATCGCGCCAGAAACAGTTCATCAGTCGCTTCGTCAAAGTCTCCCAGCGCCCTTCCGCCTCACCTACAATGACGTCGAACCCGGGCAAAACACGCCGCCTCCCGACGCCGCCGATTTACCCGACGCCCAACGCCGTGCAAAGAGCCCCACATTATAGAGAGCGAACCACACCGTCGTCAAATGGGCGGGCAAGGCAAAGCCAACGCAACTCCTTAAATGACAACAACTTACGCACTTGTGCAAATTTCCACATTTTCGCCGATGGGCCGCCCGCCAAGTGTCGGGTCCCCCCAAACTCACCACCGATTCGCACCGGGTGCGAGCTACTTCGATCGACCTCTTGGCTTGCTACGTTCCGAACCGTGGCATAGACTTGCTCGGCATGTGTCTTGAATGGGACGAGCCTTCCCCCACCTCCAGCCCCTTGGCCCGACTGTGTCCGAAACTGCCTTTCAACGTTGTATCTCACCCGCCTGCGGCGCCACGTACGGGACCGATGAGATCCTGGTAGCCTGCCCGCAGTGCGGAAACCTGTTGGACGTCTCCTACGAATGGGATCGGATCAACGTCCCCACCAAGCTCGCCGACTTCGAATCCAAATGGACGCGTCGTTTCGATCCCCTGTCATTGAGCGGCGTGTGGCGTTTCCATGAATTGCTACCGTTCGCACCGCCAGAAAGAATTGTCACCGCCGGCGAAGGGCAAACCCTGTTGCAGCAGGCCGATGCGGTGGCCGAGTTCGTCGACCTCGACGCTGGCAATTTGTATCTCCAGTACGAAGGAATGAATCCTTCTGGCAGTTTTAAGGATAACGGCATGTGTGCTGCCTTCACGCATGCCAACTGTGTGGGCGCCAAGCGAGCCGCTTGTGCCTCGACGGGCAACACCAGCGCATCGCTGGCGATGTACTGTGCCGTCTCGCGTCTGATGAAGGCCGTCATCTTCATCGGCTCGGGTAAGATCGCTTACGGCAAGTTATCGCAGGCTTTGGAGTTCGGTGCCCTGACGGTGCAAATCGCCGGCGATTTCGATGACGCCATGGCGCGTGTCCGCGAGGTCTCCAGCCAATTGGGGATCTATCTGGTCAATAGCGTCAATCCGTTCCGCTTGGAGGGTCAAAAGACGATCATGTTCCGGGTGCTCGAAGCCCTGCGTTGGCAGGTCCCCGACTGGATCGTCGTACCCGGTGGTAATCTGGGCAATTCCAGCGCGTTCGGCAAAGCGTTCGCCGAATTGCACGCCCTGGGGTTGATCGATCGTGTCCCACGACTGGCAGTCATCAACGCCGCCGGCGCCAATACCTTGTACGAACTTTTCGAACACCGCCAACTTCGTTGGCAAGGGGGTCGAGGGGACCTGGAACCGGCCTGTCAGTACTACCAGGAACTGGACGCCGCCAAACGCAAGGCGTCGACGATCGCCAGCGCCATTGAAATCAATCGCCCCGTCAATCTCACCAAATGTCTGCGCGCCCTGGAAGTCTGCGACGGCGTGGTCCGAGAAGTTACCGATCAAGAGATTCTCGACGCCAAAGCCAAGGTCGGCGCCGGAGGCATTGGATGTGAACCAGCCAGTGCGGCAAGTGTGGCCGGTGCCAAGGTACTGCGATCGCAGGGAATCATCGCCCGGAGCGATCGCGTCGTCTGCATCCTCACGGGCCATCAGCTGAAAGACCCGACCGCGACCGTGGCCTATCACACGACCGATCAGGAAAAATTCAACGAAGTTCTGGGATGCCGCGGCGTCCGGCGAGCAACCTATGCCAATCGCGCCATCGCCGTCCCCAACGACCTGGACGAAATCATCCGAGCGATTCAGCTCTACAGCTAAATCGCACGCTTTGTTCCTGGAATTCACAAGGACGAAACTATCATGGTGACCACGCGAGTTGTCATTCACGGAGCGGCGGGGCGTATGGGCCGCCGTTTGCTCGCCATCGGCTCGGCCGACCCCGAACTGCAGATTGTGGGTGCTATGGAGCATGCCGGACACCCGGCCATCGGCCAGGACGCCGGGACATTGGCCGGCGTTGCCCCGTTGAGGATTCCCGTACAGGACCACCTGCCAGACAACGTGGACGTCGTCGTCGATTTCTCCGCCCCCGACGCCACAGACAGCATAGTGTCTCTTTGTCTCGAACGCCGCCTTCCCTTGGTGATGGCAACGACCGGTTTGGAACCCCACAGCCAACAGGCGTTGCGGGCTGCCTCTTCATCGATACCGATTGTCTGGGCACCGAGCATGAGTCTGGCGGTGAACCTGACGATGAAGCTGGCACAGGCTGCCGCCGAAGCGCTGCACACCTATCCGGGGGGAGCGGACGTCGAAATCATCGAGACCCACCACCGATTCAAGGAAGATGCCCCCAGTGGCACGGCCTTGAAGTTCGGAGAATTGATCGCTCAAGCAATGCACTTGAGTGGCCAGGCACACGGCCGCCATGGCCGCCCCGGCGCCCGCCCCCATGACGAAATCGGTTACCACGCCGTCCGTGCCGGTGATAACCCCGGCGAACACCACATCATCTTCGGGATGCTCGGTGAATCAATTGAACTTACCGTGCGCGCGTCCAATCGCGACTGCTACGTCCACGGTGCACTGCAGGCCGCCAAGTTCCTTCGCCAACGTACCGCTGGACTCTATTCCATGTTCGACGTACTTGGAATGTAAAGAGGCAAAGCACTTGTATGGCTAAATGCGATGAAGGCTATCTCTGCGACGTCTGCGGACAGGATGTCGGACGCATCGAAGAAAGCGATCTCTACCTCCGTTACGTTATCGGCATGGTCCACCCCGAAGTCCTCCACGTAGCACAAGAACGGCACATTCGCTGCAATCCCGTCCTGGCGCAGTTCATCGTCGCCCCAGATTTCCTTCCGGTCGAAGTCGATGGTCCATTCGACAAGAAAACGCTAGCGGACGACTATGTTCAACAACAAGAATCGCTAGTGACTCGCGGTTGGCATCGACTGAGAGAAGTGGCCCATAGCGGTCTGCCGATCATCGACTACCCGCTGCCGGAAGCCAAACAGAAGTACGCATCGTAGGTGCGGGTCAGCGGCTCGACCCCTGCGACGATTCGGCGTCTCGCGCCAACAGCAGCGATCCGTGCAAGACGACATCCTGCCCTAAAGCTGCCGGCACAATGTCGAACGACTCTCGTAACGGTGGAAAGACATACCGCTGCACTGCGGCGCGCAATGGCTGGAAAAATCGCTCTTCACCTATCAACGACACGCCGCCACCTACCACGACCACGTTGGGAGCCAGCAGGGTGACCGCCTGGGCAATTGCCCACCCCAACGTTGTAATCGCCTGTTGCAAAGCGCTCGCACATAGGGCATTGCCATGTTCCGCCGCCAACGCGATCGTGGGAACATCCAGATGCGACAGGTCGCCGTCACATCGCGACAGGAGCTCCGATCGATCCGAGTCAAGCCGCTCGGAGTCAATCGAGCAACCACCGGCATTCCCATCGGCACCACCGGCGATGCGATCGTCAAGGCTCTGCAATTGCTCCCGGACAAAACGAGTTATCCCCCAGCCACTGGCAAGCGATTCAACCGTCTGCTCCACCGTCGCACACGACAGACCAGGTCGTAAATGGCCGATTTCAGCCACCGCGGGGCGATCACTGCCATGCACCCGCCCGTCCAACACCAGGCCACCGCCGACCCCTGTCCCCACCGTCACGTAGAAAACAGTTCGCCTCCCGCGGCCAGCCCCCAAGCGCGCTTCCGCCAGTGCCGCCACATTACAGTCATTGTCAACAGTAGCCGGCAATTGGAAGGTCTGCCGACACCAATCCACCAGCGGAAACCCGTCCCAGCCGTGAATCTGGTGACTTGTCGTGACAACCCCCGAAATCGGGTCAAGGGGACCACCAAAACCAATGCCGATCCGAGCCACCGGAAACTCGCCGAACAAAGTGGTACCGATCCTGCCAATCTGCGACAAAATCCCCTGGGCACCAAGCTTCGGATCGACTCGGTCCTGCACGACCCTCAACAGCGTCACCTCAGACCCAAGCCCGTCAGCCCCGTCGCACGCAGCCCCGTCGCAGGCGCCCACCGCCAACTGCAATTTCGTCCCGCCAATCTCTATTCCCAAATACATGCTGGCCATCCACGCTAAGAAGCTTTGGCCCACCGCCCCTGCTTGTGGATCCGCGCAAACACATCGTTCAGCACCCAATGAAATAGCGTCAAATGCACGCTCTCGGTAATCCCCATGTCGTCGATTGGAACATGCAATCCGTCGTGCTGAAGCTTGCGCAGTTGGCCACCGTCGTAGCCAGTCAATCCAAAGCTCTTCAAACCGTTGGCATGTGCCCACTCCACGGCTCGCAATACATTGGGGCTGTTCCCCGAACCGCTAATGGCCAACACGACGTCACCAGCTCGGCCGTAGTTCTTCAACTGCTGTACGAAGATCTGATCGTAGCTCAGGTCGTTACCCACGGCCATGATCCAGCCCGCGTTGTCGGTCAAACTGAGAATGTCCAATCGCGGCACCGCGTCTTCGAACAACTCTTCATGCCGTAGCAAACTCTTGCCCAAGTCCTCTGCCATGTGGCTAGCCGTCGTCCCCGAGCCCCCGTTGCCAAATACGAACACGCGCCGTCGCTCGCGCCATGCGGAATAGATCAATTCCGACCAACGCTCCAACTCACCCAATTCAATCTGCCCAATCAATTCGGCCACCCGCTGCAAATACGCCGCAGCTCCTAACTCGACACCTAACATGCGCGATTCCTTATGTTCTCGTTTCTCAAGGTTCAACATCGTTGGGATGGTAAAACAATAGCACGGGCAACATCAGCAAGACCATCAAGGCAAACATGGCACTGCGTGGCCAATCGTTGCGGATAATGATCAAATCAAACAAAAAATACAAGACGCCAGCGAATAAGATAGCCAGAAAGTTCGCCTGGTTCATTACAGCAATCACGCGGCCTTTGAGTTCCGCCGGAGGCCGCGACTGTATGAATACTTGCAGTGGAATGGCGAAAAATCCTGCCGCTCCCCCCAGCAGCGCCAGCAACACCATGCTCCCCCAAAATCCCAGCAGATGCCGACCGCTGACGTTAATTGCCAGTGGGATCAAGAACAACACAATCCCCCACGCACCCAACCGCACGACATGGAAATCAGCCCGGCCGTGAGATAGTCGCCCGGCAACAACCGCCCCGATCGCGATCCCTAAGCCAATCACCGCCACCAGGTAGCTTGTCCGGTCGGCTCCTAACTGCAATTGCTGTAGCCCAAAACTATTGACCGCCTGGATCGCAACCCCAGAGACCAACCAGAAAACACACGATGCCAGCAAGGCATACAGCAATTGCCGGTCGCGGCGCAACAGACGTAGCACTTCATTAGAAACGGTGACACTGGACGCGGTAAATCGTAACCCGGGCATGGCCGGCGGAACTCGTCGGATCAGTAACGACGTGCAAGTCCCGGCGACGGCGATTAACACACATACCGCCGACCCAACCCACAAATGATGTGCCCCGTCGACCAACGACTGCCCTTCTTCCATCAAATGCTTCTTCAATATCCCCGCAACCGCGGTCCCGAAGATGATCGCCAGGAAGGTGGTCATCAAGATCAAGCCATTGGCGCGCGGCAGGTCTTTTTCCCGCAGCATCTCCGGGAGGATACCGTACTTCCCTGGCCCGAAGAAAGTACTCTGCAAACCCATCAGGAACAACACCCACAATAGACCAAGGTATCCAGAATTCTGGTACAACAAGAATCCCGCCACCCCCAATGACATCACCACGATCTCAGCCATCTTCGATGCGACAACAATTCGGCGTTTGCTGTAGCGATCCGACAGATACCCCGCGTACCCGGATCCCATCACGAACGGTAATGCAAAGATGATCGTAGCCAGTTACTTTTGTTACAATTGGGCGGCCACCG
>JAGQPD010001032.1 GCA_020426865.1 Planctomycetales bacterium | reverse complement strand
CCCAGATGACCAGCGTCTCATCCAGGAGACCGCGTTGTTTGAGATCCTTCACCAGCGCGGCGCTCGCCTGATCCGTATCGCGGCAACGCGCGGTACACCACGATATCAGACGGCTGTGGTGATCCCAGTCCGGATGGAACAACTGCACGAACCGCACTCCCCGCTCGATCAATCGCCGTGCCATGATGCAATTGGCCGCGTAACTCCCCGGACGTCGGGAATCTTCCCCGTACAGTTCGAACGTCGATTCCGGTTCGTCGCTCAAGTCGTTGAGTTCCGGGATGCTTGTCTGCATCCGCCACGCCATTTCATACTGACGGATGCGAGTCTCGATTTCTGAATCGCCGACGTCATCGAAGTGCATCGTGTTTAATTTGGCGATTCCGTCCAGCATTCCACGTCTCAGGTAACGTGGTAGGCCATCGGGGTCGCGCAGGTAGAGCACCGGGTCCTTCGCATTGCGTAACTTGACTCCTTGATATCTCGATGGCAAGAAGCCGCTCCCCCAGTAGTGATCGTACAGCGGCTGGTCACTTGGGCGTTTCATCTTGGAGATCATCACGAGATACTCGGGCAAGTTTTTGTTCTCGCTTCCCAAGCCGTAACTCGTCCATGCCCCCAGACTGGGCCGTCCCGGAATCTGGTGCCCTGTCAGAAACTTGGTCATGGCTGGTGCGTGATTGATTTGATCCGTGACCATTGACTTGATGAAACACAATTCATCGGCAATTCGTGCATGGTACGGCAACCATTGGCCAATCGTCGCACCGCTTTCGCCGCAGCGGCGAAATGTCGTGCGTGCCGGCATGATCAGTTGTTCCTGACTGGCCGTCATCGTCGTCAGTCGCTGCCCTTGCCGCACACTGTCTGGCAGTTTCTTCCCGGCCCACCGACCAAGGCCGGGTTTGTAGTCGAACAGTTCGATCTGAGATGGCCCACCGGATTGTGTCAAGAAGATCACGTTTTTTGCTCGAGGCCTGACATTCGGCAGCGAATTGGCAGCCACCGGCGAGGAAATGGCAGCGGAACTTTCGTCGTTCTGCAACATCGCATTCAGTGTCATCGCGCCCAGGCTGACGCCAAGCCCCTGGTTCAAGAAACAACGCCGCGACGAGCGATGCACCAAAGTCTGGGCGCCCTTAGGCTCGGTGTGAGTTGGTGTTCTATTCACGCGAAATCGCCTCGTCCAGGTTGTATACCATGCTGGCCACGATCATTGTCGCCGCAACATCCGCGTGCCGGCCCGTACATCGCAACTCGGGCTGCCCAAAGTCCAGCAGTCGCTTTGCTTTTTCCTCATCATCCTGATACGTCTCGAGAGCGCGGACATATTGTTGCTCCAGGATCGAAAGCTCACTGTCATTAGGTTCGCGGGATAGAATCGCCTTAACAACGAGACGCATGCGATCCGATGGACCGTCGCAGTTTGCCACGATTGACTTCGCCAACTCACGCGACGCTTCGAGAATGCTCTCATCGTTCAGCATGGTCAATGCATGAAGCGGCGTATTGGTTTGTCGGGGTCGCACTTCACATACCCGCCGCTGCGCCTGATCGAAGAGAAATGTCGGTGTCGATGACCGACGCCAAAAAGCGTAAAGCGTGCGCCGATGTTGTGCCGGTCCCTGACTCGGTTCATAGTGAAACCGCCCCATGAACATCTCTTCCCATACCCCATCTGGTTGGTATGGCATGACGGGGGGGCCACCAATCGCACGTTTGAGCAAACCGCTTGTACATAGCGCCGCATCGCGAATCATCCAGCTGGGCAACCGAAACCGTGAACCTCTCGCATAGAGCCGGTTTTCCGGATCGCGCTGGCGTACGGTGGGTTCGATGCGACTCGATTGTTGATATGTCTCGCTGGTCAGAATGATCCGCAACACGTGCTTCAATTCCCAATTGTGGTCCATCAATTCCACGGCCAACCAGTCGAGCAATTCCGGATGAGTTGGTTGTTCACCTTGACGCCCAAAGTCTTCGGGGGTTCGAACCAGGCCCGTCCCAAAACAAAGTTGCCATAGCTGGTTCACGATAACGCGCGCAGTTAAGGGGTTGTTGCGATCGATCAGCCACTTGGCCAACTCCAGACGCGACACGGTTTTTTGCGAGTCGGCGATTGGGCCACAGCTGAGTGCCGCGGGAATCGCTCGTTCGACCGGTTCCCCTGGGCTGTCCCAGACACCTCTCTTCAATACGAATGTCGGACGCGGTTCTGCTCGTTCGCTAAGCACCATAACGTCTTGCGGCTCCGCGGCTGCCCTGCATTGTGCAAGTTGTCTTGCAGCTCGGTCGTACTCGTCCTTTGCTCGCTGATATCCTTGATGGTCAGCCAAAAACTGTTCGAACAGCCGAGTACGTAGAGAATCGGGCAAATCCATGGCATGTTCTACGCGCGCTTCGGCCAGCTGTTCGAGTGGCATTGGTTCCAGCGATCGGACGGCATTGCCGGGTTGATCGGTCACGTAAATGCGAAACCGCCCGATGTTCGCGTCCCCGTCAGTGGAACGCTGAAGCAGAACGAAAACGAGCTGATCGTCGGGGCGCACGCTCAGCGGATCGGCCAGCGCAAACACAGCGACATGTGAATCGAATGTTTCGTCTCCGGCGGTTGTCCAGCCATTTCGAGGATCATCGTCCAATGTGTCTTTAATGTTGCCGTAATTGCGCCCTGAGACTTTCTTTTCGACGTCAGCCACAGCGCCGGCGAGTTCAATATCTCGCAACTGCGAATTGCCGAGTTTCCGTACTTGCAGCTTGACGTCCGTCAGAATGAACTCACCCGTCGCACCTCGTGAGAATTTGCCGCCCGTATGCGATGCGTGCGAAAAAACTTCCAGACGCCAACCTGTGACGCGGCGCAGACCCGTCGTAGCGATCACGCGATAGTCGTCTTGATTGGGATTCGGACCGCCTGCTTGAATCGTGCCATCCGCGGTAAGTTTTAGATCAGTCCCTTCGGCGGATTCCAGACTGTTGATCGAAGGTGGATGCCATGTCTCGATACCGTTGCGAGTCACATCGATATGTTTATTCAGCCATGGAACAAACTCCTGTTTGGCCGTTTGGCGAGCCACGTCAAGTCGTTGTGTTCGCGATTCGACCAATGCTAGTGATTCAGCGACGGCCCGCGCCGCGTAGGGCGACTCAACTTTCAAGTACGGCTTGGCGGCATTGCCCGCCTTGCCGTCTTCGTCGATACTGTTGAAGAAGGCGAACAGCTGATAATATTCGCGCTGGGAGAGCGGGTCAAACTTATGAGAATGGCATTGGCAGCAGCCGAGCGTCAATCCTAGCCAGACCGTTCCCACCGTGTTGACTCGATCGATGACGTAATCGATCCGTGATTCTTCTGGATCGCGTCCGCCTTCGCCATTGGTCATGTGGTTGCGGTGAAAACAGGTCGCCAATTGTTGATCTACAGTTGCATCCGGCAGCAAGTCGCCAGCGAACTGCTCGATGGTGAACTGGTCAAACGGCATGTCGGCGTTGAACGCCTCAATAACCCAATCGCGCCAGGGCCAATTCTGGCGCGTTGCGTCTTGCTGGAAGCCGTCGGTATCGGAGTAGCGGGCGGCATCGAGCCACCACATGGCCATCCGTTCGCCGAAGTGGGGTGAAGCGAGCAACTCGTCAACCAATTGCTCATAATTTGACTGTGATCTGTCTTTTACTAGTCGTTGGACCTCGTCGGGCGATGGCGGAAGCCCCGTAACGTCAAACGAGACACGTCTTGCCAGGGTGTGGGCTTCGGTACGTGGCGATGGTTGCAGGCCTTCTTGTGACAATCGCCGTCGAACAAAAGCATCGAGCGGATGAGGTGCATCATCGGGTACGCGCGGGCGTTGCGGTGCGACGAACGCCCAATGCTGTTCCCACTTCGCTCCGTCGGCAATCCAGCGGCGGAGCAAGTCGACCTCGTCGCGGTTCAACTCACGAACGTGCGAATCGATCGGAGGCATCCGCAGCGAAGGATCATTTGCCTCGATTCGCCGAACCAATTCGCTTTGGTCTGGACGTCCCGGCACGATCACAAAGTAGTCACCACGATCGGCCGTCGCACTGTGACGATCGTCCAACCGCAGATCGGCCTCCCGCCGTTGTTCGTCCGGGCCATGGCAATGGAAACAGCGATCGGAGAGAATTGGCAGCACGTCGCGACGGAACGAAACCGCTTCGTCGGCAGGCGCCTTCGGCGGAGCGGGCGCCAATAACAGCAAGGTTGCGACCGCGAGAAATCGTGTGGTTGGCATTAGGGATACCTTTCAGACCCTGCCATTGTACCAACGACGCGCTCGCCCGGCGACTACATATGGTGCCCGATGGATCAATACCTCGAGGTTCGAGGTATTGATCCACGCGGTCTTGTCCCATGGGTCAATACTTGCTCAACACCTGTTGTGCATCGAGGCATAATTGTTCGGCGATTTCTGGTGTTTCGGCCTCGGCGATGATCCGCACGATCGGTTCGGTGTTGCTGGCTCGGATCAGCAGCCAGCGTCCGGGCCAATCCAATCGCAGGCCGTCCATGGTATTCTTTTTGGCGTCTGAGTTGGCCTCAGCCACGGCATTCAAGGCCGCCGCCACTTTGTCGGGAGACAACTGCGCCTTCGTCTTGTGAATCGCGTACTGGGGAAGTTCGGCAATCAGCTGGCTGAGTGTGCATTCACGAGATGCGAGGGCGTCGAGTACCAATGCCATTCCCACAAAGCTGTCGCGTACATAGCCAACTCGCGGGTCAATCGGCCCGCCATTGCCTTCACCGCCGAAGACAGCTTTGTGAGCGATCATCTCGGCGGTGACGTTCGCTTCGCCCACTTTCGCGTGAAGGAACGGCACGCCGTACTTCAGGGCAAGGTCTTCCGACATGCGACTGGTCGAACAATTGGTGACAACGGATCCCTTGTGTTGTCGCAAGACATGATCCAGGCATACGGCCAGCGTAAACTCTTCGCCAACATAGTTGCCCAATTCGTCAATAAGTGCCAGGCGGTCCGCATCGGGATCTTGTGCAAATCCAACGTCGACGTTCTCCCCTTCGACGCGTTTGCAGACCGCCTGCAAGTTGACCGCCGTTGGTTCTGGGGTGTGCTCAAAACGACCGTCCGGCGTTGCTCCCAACATGATGCATTCGCAACCGAGTTCTTCCAGGAGGCGAATTCCCAAGATGCTGCCGGCGCCGTGGTTGCTATCGAGCAACACGCGAAAATACCGTGAACGAATGCGCTCGACGCCGACGGTGTCGAGCACGAGTTCCAAGTGTGCGGCAATTGGGTCTTCGACGGTCAGCACACGTCCAATTTGGTGATGAGTACCCCAGCGGATCGTTCCCTGTTGATAGCTTTCAAGAACCTTCTCCCCGTCGTCCGCGGAGATGACACGACCGTCGGCTCCAAACAACTTGATGCCGTTATATTCGGGGGGATTGTGGCTTGCCGACACCTGAATGCCACCAGCCGCGTTCAGCTGACGGACGAGAACGCCCGTCGTCGGTGTCGCCGCGATGTCGACATCGTAGACGTCGCGGCCCACGGCAGCCAAGCTTGCTCGAATCGCGTCAGCCAGCATTCGCCCGGTACTGCGGCCATCGCGCGTTAACACGAACGGTCCCAACGGAGCATGAGCGGCGAAGGCCGCGGCATACCGCATCGCTATCACCGGTGTGAGGTTTTCCCCAATGATTCCGCGAAGTCCCGAAACGCTGATGATGAGTCCACTCATTGCGATGTTCCTTTCCAGATTGTGGATCGCGAGCAGCGAAATAATAGCACATTTCTGCTGCCCACGGGTCGTTGCCCATCTTTAATGGGTCGCTAGAATCATGGACTGGTGCACGGTCATGTGCAAAGTCGATCATGATTGAGGGAACTGCACGAGCCAGGGAGCGTGATCCATGGATACAAAACAAGCAGCGATGGCAGTGGACAATGCGGGAAAAAAAGGGCTCTTGACGGCAGGTGCCGTCAAAAACATCCGTGCGTGGCTCACCGAACCGCGCTACGCGGCCTATGCAGACCAAGTCGTACATCACGTTTCCGAAGAACAGTGGAAACAGCTCGATGATGTCTTCTGGACCGTAATCCCCTTCGGTACCGGGGGGCGCCGCGGGCGGATGTACCCCATTGGCTCCAACGCGATCAATGAAAGGACCATCGGTGAAAGTGCTCGAGGTCTAGCCGAATATGTGATTAAGAACCAGGAGGGAGGCCGCGACGAGCTGAG
The DNA here is from genome assembly GCA_020426865.1 of Planctomycetales bacterium. Lineage (GTDB taxonomy): Bacteria > Planctomycetota > Planctomycetia > Pirellulales > Pirellulaceae > JAGQPD01. Next base: position 4,671 of record JAGQPD010001032.1, on the reverse strand, counting down.
TTGCGCCATCGCCTACGACACGCGACATCAGTCACCGGAATTTGCACGTCTGTGTGCGGAAACCATGGTCGCTGCCGGTTTCAAAGTCTATTTTCTCGATGATTATCGCAGCACGCCCGAGCTCTCGTTCCTGGTCCGCTACAAGAATTGCAGTTGTGGGATTATGGTCACGGCCAGCCATAATCCGCCCAGCGATAACGCAGTGAAATGCTATTGGTCGACGGGCGGACAGATTCTGCCACCGCACGATAAGGGTGTCATTGAGCAGGTGATGAACGTGACCGATGTGCCACGTACCAATTTTGATGAAGCCGTGGCTGACGGGCGCGTCTCACTTTGCCTGGATGAAACCGACAAGGCGTTCATCGCCGCTGTTGCTGCCCAGCGATTTGATGGCCCTCGTGACCTGGGGATTCTCTACTCACCTCTCCATGGCGTGGGGGCCAGCGCCGTGTTGCCCGTGCTGGCAGCGGACGGTTTTTCTCGCGTCGAGCTGTACGGGCCAAATGCTGAACCGAACGGCGATTTTCCCAATGTGCCGGGGCATGTTTCGAACCCGGAAAACCCGGAAGTTTTTGCTGCTCCAATTCAATTGGCCCAGGAAAAGGGCCTCGACCTGGTCCTGGCGACCGACCCCGATTGCGATCGTGTGGGCTGTGCGGCACCGTTGACGGGCGATCGCCGTGGAGAGTGGGCCACGTTCAATGGCAATCAAATCGCCGCGCTGTTGACCGAATTTGTCCTTGCTAGCCGGAAACGGCGCGGAACGCTTTCGCCGGAGAATTTTCTCGTCAAGACGTTGGTCACGACGGAGCTAGTTCGCCGGATCGGCGACTCCTACGGTGTGAAGACATTCGGCAACCTGCTGGTAGGTTTCAAGTGGATTGGTGGCACGATGGATGAGCAAGGTCCCGAGCGGTTCGTCTTCGGTGCCGAAGAATCGCACGGGTATCTCGTCGGCCAATATGCACGTGACAAGGACGCGTCTGTTGCTGCCATGTTGTTGGCGGAATGTGCCGCCGAGGCCAAGGCCGATGGCAAGTCCTTGCACGATCAATTAGCAGCCATCTATTGGCAGCACGGCTATCACGCGGAGCGACTGCTCAATCAGACCATGACCGGTTCAGAGGGCATGCAGCGGATGAAGAACCTGATGATGAAATTCCGTGCGGAGCCCCCCGCGGAGCTTGCCGGAATCAAAGTCACTCAGGTACTGGACTACGCCAACGGCGTCTGTTTTTCACTGGGCGGAAAATCGCAACCGCTCGATGGCCCCCATGGCGATATGGTGATCCTGGAACTGGCCGCCGAAGGAAACTATGTCGCTATACGTCCCTCTGGCACTGAACCGAAAGTGAAATTCTATATGTTCACGTACACTCCGCCCGAAATGCTCTCAAGCCTGCCCCTCGCCCGCCAACAGGCCGAAGAACGCTTGGGCGGGCTTCAAAATGCACTCAAGGCCTTCGCCGAAACCGTGTGACACAATATGGACGCAGACACGGGGGAAAGCCAACCGGTACCCGCGGGAGATGACCCGCTATCGAGCGACCGGCCCGAGGCAGGAGCGGCAAGCGGGTTTGCCGCGGCAGCCGCCAAAGTACGGTCGTTCCCGCAAACTCCCGGCGTCTATCTGATGAAGGACGAAAAGGGTCGCGTCATCTACGTTGGCAAGGCCGTGAATCTGCGATCCCGAGCCGGAAGTTATTTCCACAAACAAGCGGCCGAAGAAAAACGCACCGCACACTGGGTGGGTGAGATCCACGATGCGGATTTTATTGAATGCGAAAGCGAAGTCGACGCACTCCTCGTCGAATCTCGCTTGATCAAGGACGTGCAACCTAAATACAACATCGACCTCAAGGACGACAAGACATTTCCCTATCTAATGATTACCACTCACGAGGACTATCCTCGAGTGGAAGTAACACGCGAACCTCGCAGCCGTGGTGTCAAACTTTACGGTCCCTTCGCCAATGTCGGGGCCCTGCGAGGTGCGGTGCAAGTCCTGCAACGGATATTCAAGTTCCGCACCTGCGGTCTTGATATTTTGGCCGACGATGAACGTTGGCATTGGTTTCGTCCGTGCTTGTTGGCCAGTATTGAACAGTGCACCGCCCCCTGCAATCTGCGAATCTCAAAGGAAGAGTATCGCCGCGATATTCGCCGCCTCCAGCTGTTTCTCGAGGGGAAAAAATCTCGGCTCATTAGGCAAATGAAGAAGGAGATGACGGAAGCGTCTGCGGCCCTGAAATTCGAACAAGCCGCACGACTGCGCGACGAGATTCGCATGCTGGAAACCTTGGACCAGCGCGGTGAACTCGACACGCACGTCCAGCCTGAAGTCTTCTACATCGATCCCAAGAAGGGCCTGTCAGGCTTGAAAAAAGTGTTGAAACTGCCCCACACGCCACGGACGATCGAAGGGGTCGATATCGCGCATCTTGGCGGCACGGAAACGGTCGCGAGCCTCGTCCAGTTTATCGATGGGTTGCCTTTCAAGCCCGGCTACCGCCGCTTCAAGATTCGCATGGTCGACGGAATTGATGACTTCCGCAGTATCCACGAAGTTGTCGCCAGACGTTACCAGCGGTTGCGCGACGAATCCGAAGTCTTCCCGGATATCGTGTTAATTGACGGGGGCAAGGGACAATTGAACGCTGGTATGGCAGCATTTCGCGAACTGGGGATCGACCCGCCAACAGTGATCAGCCTCGCCAAGCGCGAAGAAGAAATCTATCGCCCGGGTGAATCTGAACCGATTCGGTTGAGCCGCCATTCCTACGCCTTACGGTTGCTCCAGTATGTCCGCGACGAAGCTCATCGGTTCGCACAACATTATCATCATATGTTGCGGAGCCACCGCTCGTTGGACGAATAGTCGAATTGCGTCGCAGCGATATGATTTTTCTGGCTGACTGAGAGTTATGCGGTCGTAACTACGCGGCCTCGGTGTCGGAGTCTGCGTCCAGCTTGATGACTCGCAGGCGTGCGGGATGTTCTCGATAGATCAAGGCCAGAAAGCAAGGCATCAGCAAGGTCCGGACGACGAAAGTGTCCAGCATGACTCCCAACGAAAGTGCGAATCCAAGTTCGACGATGGCCCGCAAATCACCACTTGTCATGGACACAAATGTGCCAGCCATAATAACACCACAGCTGGTGATGATTCCACCGGTTCGTACGATAGCTCGCCGCAATCCGCCGATCGGTCCGAATAGCTGTTGTTCCTCGAACACACGCGTCGCCAGATAGATGTTGTAGTCCTGGCCGATCGCGACAAGAATCACGAACAGAAATAGGGGGACTTTCCAGTCGAGGCCTTGGAACGTGTCGCCGTATTGGTAAGCAAAGAACAACTCTGTTGCCCCCATCGTGACGTAGTAACTGAAGAGCACCGACAAGATCATGTAGAAACAGACAGCGGGCCGGCGTAACAACACGAGTAGTACGGCCAAGACGGCAAAGAACACCAGCAGTTTTATCCGTACGTCGTCCGCCTGAGTCACCTCGCGCAAATCTCGGATGGCAGCCGTCGTTCCGGAATAGACGAACTGAGTCCCTTGCCAAAAGCCCTCGCTGGCATCTCCCATTTCTGAGAGGACCTGGTCGATCTGATTGAGTGCCTTGACGGCCTCCAACGAAAAGGGGTCGTGTCGCAGGATGACCTCAAACCTCGCGACGTCCCCCTGCAAGGCCGGTACGTTCGTCAGGAAGATCGATTTGCTCAGGCTGTGAGTCTGCAAGAACCGCTTACGCAGTCCACGCGTGCCGACAATGGACGTGCCCGTCTTGGGCGGGTCCCCTAGCGGCTCGGCGATACTCCGCACTGCCAGTACATCGGGTAACTCATACAACTTGGCCGTTAGTGCTTCGATCTCCTTGTAACCGTTCTCGCGATCGTCAAATCGGCCGTCGTCCTTTTTCGCCAAAATGATCAACGGACCACTTTCGCCGACTGGAAAGTGTCGCTTCAGGATCGCCGTTCCCACGCGGCTGGGGCGATTAGGAGGCAACTCCGCCAAAAGGTCGTATGTCACACGTTCGCGCCCATCGCGGCTGTCGTACCAGAAACGCGGAGGAAAATGCCATGCCTGATCGTGATTGCCGTCGGCGTCGGTATGCCACGTCAATCGTAACGGCTGCCACCCGGCACCGAACCAGGCACATGGCAACAGCAACATTAAACTTACGGCCAGGATGCGTCCCGGGTAGGTGATGATCCAACACGATAGACTGTCCCACAGTCCCAAGTGCCACAATCCTTTTTCGCTATTCCGCGGACGACCCTTTCCACGCGGCGCCACACCGACGTTTCCCCACGGCCAAAACACCCAGCGGCCCACTCCCTGCAATAACGCCGGGGCCAACGTCATACAAGCCGCCAACGTAACTAACAGGCAAATGCCAATCGCCGGACCACTATTGCGGAACTTGCCGAACTGGGCAAAGAACATCATCGATAGCCCAATGACCGTCGTCAAAGCACTGGCAGTCAATGCATCCCCGACCGCCGCCAGCGAATGTTGCACTGCTTGACCATGATCGCGACCAGACTCCAACTCCTCGCGGTAGCGGGCTACCAAAAACAGGCAGAAGTCTGTCCCCGCACCATAAAGGATCACCGTGATGAAAATCTTCGTGGTGGTGAAAACCTTGAAATTCCACCAG
>JAGQPD010001031.1 GCA_020426865.1 Planctomycetales bacterium | reverse complement strand
GACCTGACACAATTTGAAGTTCATTTGGGTTCCGAAAAAGCATCGTTGATAGCTTGCATGGGAGATACGCTAACCCATCTTCCCTCATGCGACGCCGTGCGAACGTTGATTCAGGATGCCGCTCGAAACTTGTCGCCTGATGGCCTGCTGACATATTCGTTTCGCGATTATTCAGCTCATGAACTTGTCGGACCAGAACGGTTCCTTCCAGTCCGTTCCGACAGCCACCGCATCCATACTTACTTCCTCGAATACAGAGCGGATGTCGTCCTCGTTCACGACATTATCCACACGCTTGTCGATTCGACGTGGCAGATGGCGGTCAGCGCATACCCTAAAATCCGGTTGCCACCCAAGACCGTTGTTGAAGAGGTAAATTCGCAGGGACTTTCACTCATCTACGAATCCGTCGATCGTGGAATGCTATACCTGGCTTTTAGACGATCCCGCGGAAGCGATCCCTCTTGATGTCCTCCTAATTTATCCAACGGTCGTCGCTAGGCTCCAACGATGGCACATGCGCGGAATGTCAATCGTGATATCGGCTGCGCAAATCGGCAGTGACCCTACCTGGTATTATGAGCATGCTCATAATAGTGTCCGGTTGGCGTCAGGCGACCGTTGCTAGATTGGTGATCGTCCGGCGTCTAAGTCCTGCAGTGGCGGGGGATAATAGTCTGAGTTCGTGATGTCGCTATTCTGATCCCAAGGGCAATGTTGTTTGCCTGGCTCAGCCTGACGGGCTGTGTGACCGGCGGTGCGGGGCAGTCGAAGTCAATCTATGTATCGTCATCGATTGTCGCGGCGGTCTTTAACACCGTGGCGGGCATACGCTGAGGAACGTGTGATACGTGGCCATCAGCCATCGCGCACGAACAGTGTTGGTACGGATCATTCGCCAGTATCAGCGTTTCTCCCGCCTTGTTCTCCGAGTGAATTTCCTCGATGCACAAATCCACTGGGCTCATCCAATGTGAGCGGGCTCGACGGGATTCGACTATCAGAATCGTCGACGCAACATCGTCGGAAACGTCCGACAGCGAGCGTTCCGTGCCTGGCGGCCACATCGTACGATTCCCCACAATCGCTACGTAGCTGGTCGCTGACAATCTCCACCCATCCACGTCAGATGGGCACCTAAAGATGTCGGGCATTTCGCTGCTCAGCAGCAGATTATCGGGATGGTCCCACGGCTTGCTAAAATCGTAACGTTCGTACAAGTCGTTGCGGTCAATGTACGGCAATATCAGAACTCGCCAACTGTGCATTGGATTGCCGTTCTCATCAGCAAGATAAGGAGGTGGGAAGTGTCCATGCTCAGCATGGTAGATACGCAGGGCATTGGCCAACATCTGCATGTTGTGCAGGCACTCCGTTGACCTTGGCGTTGAATGGACGCCCGATAATGACAGGAAGCAGAAAAGCAGGATGCATGCCAGTGAAAATGCAAGGACGAACTTGCGGCGACTTGCGGCGTGAGTCGCGGCCAATGTAAGCGCCGTCACTGGCAATGCGTCGTAGATGTTCCACCATACCAACGGCATCAGGGACACGGCAATCGCAGCCGTGACTGCCAGTAGCTTCCGAATCGTGAACGTGAATGGCGGCAACTTGGTCATGATTTGCCTGATCGAGTGTATCGCAGGGGCGAAGGGCGAAGGATCAATTCGGCGAACTTCACGGGACACAATACTATTAGAATAGGCAATGCACATCACGAGCAACAACCGCGTAAGATCTTGCCAGTTTGGGGAGTTTTGAGGGGACGAAATCTTAGGCGGCCGTCCTCGGCCGTTGGGCCGGGACTGCGTACGGCTGTCCCAGCCGTGGAACATTACGGCTGGGACAGCCGTGTGACTTTGGGGTACGGCGGGATTAGGGTGCTGTACCGAGCCGTTGCTTGCCTTCGTCAAGTACGTCGCGGACGGCGTTATCGAGCTGATCGTTGATGCCCAACAGGCCCGCGACAACTTGTTCTGCCCATAAAAAATACTCGCGCTGACGATCGAGATTCCAATCGGTGGGCGGGTCGGCCAATAGAGAACGTAGATTGCACGTCTTGTCGGCGATCTTCACCAGTTTCGCGGCATCACTTTTCTTCGCGGCAGTTACGACCTGCAGCCGCTTGCGTTCGGACTTCGGCAAGCTCTTGTCGTCGTTACATTCCATAACAATCGATGCGGTCCGCGGTCCGAATCGTTGTTCGATCTCTTCGCAAGTCGTATCGGTATCCTCGACGGTGTCATGCAGCAACGCCGCAATCAAGACGTCTTCATCCGTTACGCCACCCACGCGAGATAAGTGCTCGGCGACCTCGATCGGATGATTGATATACGGTGTCGCAGCATCGTTCTTGCGACGCTGTTGTGTGTGTTTGCTCGCGGCAAAGTGAGCGGCGGCGAGGATGCGATTCATTTGTTTTACGGATCCACCAGATGGAAAGTTGCCTTGTTACGAAATCGGTTCGTGAAAGTAATAGCATAGTCCATCGGGCGCCACAACGAAAAACACCTGCAGTCGATTCCCATCGCGTTGGTCGACTCGCCAGTTTCCGATCTGCACGCCCGTCGCTTCGAATTCCTGACGCAATTGGGCGATGCCTGTCACGAGTATCGCCGCCCCATCCTGTGCCGCATCGTTGCCATTGACTGCGAAACCAATTCGAATCCCATCGCGTTCCATGATCACCGACGGTAAAGGCTGCGCATGACGCTCGACCTCCTCCATCCCAAAATGTCGTGCATACCACTGGGAAGCCACATCGAGATCGGTAACTGGAAGAGCCAAGACGTCTTTCTGGTACGGAAATGCGGCTTGGAATTTCGGTTTCGCGGGGGTAGTCATGTTTCGGCGTTTTGCCACGCTTAGAGGTTGTTGTGCAAGTAATTTGTCATCAATTGCCTGAGATGGTACGTCGTGCCATCCCCCTCGGAGATCGAATGCGAGCGATTGGGATAGGCCATCATCGTGAACGGTTTTTTGTGCTTGATCAACGCATTGATCAACGTCTCGGTCCCTTGATAATGACAATTGTCGTCGCCCGTACCGTGGATCAGGAGCAGGGTCCCCTGCAGCTGGTTTGCAAAGTTGATCGCCGATCCTTGGAGGTAGCCTTCTACGTTGTCGTCGGGCAACCCCATGTACCGTTCTTGATAGATTGTATCGTAGAATCGCTGGTTTGGGACTGGGGCTACGGAGATGCCGGCCTTGTAAAGCTCGGGGTACTTCAGCATTGCGTTGAGCGTCATCGATCCGCCGCCGCTCCACCCCCACACTCCGACTCGGGTGGGATCCAGATACGGCCGGTCTTTCAATACTTGCCGAACGGCAGATGCCTGATCACCGGGGGCCAAGATTCCGACTTGCCGATAAATTGACTTGCGCCACTGACGACCACGAGGCACATTCGTGCCGCGGTTGTCGAAGCTCATCACCACGTACCCTTGTTGTGCCAACATCCAATGCCACAACTGGCCATTGCCCCCCCATTGATCGCGGACCGTCGACCCCGCCGGCTCACCATAAACGTAAACCAACAGCGGATACTTTTTTGCTGATGTTGTCTCGTCTTGCGATGGCCTCACGTCTATTGCGGTTGGCAGCGAGGCTGCCAGATCGGGTGGCAGGATAGCCCAGGCGTCAAGCGACGTGGTAGTGTCAATTGGAACTTGAAAAAACTCTACCCGCGGTTGCTTGAGCTCCTTGAGTTGCTTGCGAAGCTCGTCGTTACGTTCCAGCATCCGCACCGGACGATGACGCGGGAGCCGGACGAGATTGATGACAGGAGGCCGTGAAGCGGATGAACGGCGATGGATTGCTAGACGTCCGTTCGGCGAAATCGAGTACGTATGCGTGCCCGTTGCCTTGGCGGGCGTCACGCGGCGCAAGTTTTCCCCACGGAAGTCGACACAATAGAGATAACGCTGAGTTGCATTGTCCGGCGATGCCGTGAAATAGATGATCTCGCGCTCAACGTCAATTCCATCAATCTTCTC
>JAGQPD010001030.1 GCA_020426865.1 Planctomycetales bacterium | reverse complement strand
ACAATTTCCGGACAGACACTAGCTACGGGTTCGGCGCGGCACATCAACCACCCGCGGCTAGCGCCGTCGGCTCAGGAACGTGGCTATATCATGCTGGAACCAGAACCGAAACGCAAGTTGCTGAAGATGACTGCCGAGGAGCAGAAGGAATTCGAGCGCGTGGTGGCCGAGGAATTGGCCGCCAAGGACGAGAAGATCCGCGCGGCGCGGCCGATTGCCAGGCGATTGAAGAATGAGCGAAAAGTCATTGCCGATCTGATTGCACAGTTGCGACAAGCGCGCGAGGAGGCTGGCGTTTCGCTGAACGAAATGCAAGCTCGCACCGGGATCATGGCATCCCTGTTATCCATGCACGGATACTACCAAAAACGTTGAATTCAGGCTCTATCAGCTTTTTCCGTGAACGGTTACCGTCGTTCTTAGCGAGTTTTCCATTCAAATGCTTGTCGGTCGCACATTAAAATGGCTCCGCCGAGAGATTTCCAGCAGCTTTCGTTTGGCAGTCCGTAGCAACCAATGGATTGGCTGTTGCCCAAGGCATCGGCGTGGCCTATCGAAACGCCATAGCGTTTCAATTGCCTCTACTCGAACCTCTTCCTTTGAAACGTGAAACGGAAATCGCCGGCATGCCAGTTCCAATTCAAGAGCTCGGTCGAGTTCAACCGGCTGGTCGTAGATTGGGGCACCGTTCATGATTGACCCTCCTTTCGAAAGGCTGTGAATCACTGTTGCACTTACGTGGCTGTTCCAGTGATTGCACTATGCATCATTGTATACTATTCTGCTCTGCGTCGGCAACCACACTCCCGTTTCCGCATTTGACCTCAGCGACCCCATTGAAGGCGTAATTTGTCCGGGGCGGTAGGGCCCATCCGCCGAGCTTCCGCGGCCGGTTCGTTCCGGTTGCGGCGCCATTAATCCTTGGGTGACACACGGGCGCCCTAGGCCTGTGCTTATACTTGCTCTTACACCCGTCTTGGCAGACTTGTCAAGTATCGCTAAGGTTTGAAAGGAGTCGGGACGATGCAACTTCCGGATTTTGACGAAACGGGCTGCTTGCCGGCAGGTGACTATCGACTGACATTTAGCGAACTGCGTAAATCCGCGTTGGTACTCGGGGCAGGGGATCCGGCCTTGTGTCCGAACTGGGATGCCACGTGGAGGAATTATTTGGTGGAGAATACAGAAGTTCTGGTGCCTGAACTGTGGCAAGTCGGCATCGCCAACGTCTTTCTCGACGGATCGTTCGTCGAGGACAAAGACCATCCGAACGACGTCGACGGATACTTCGAATGCTCGTTCGACGAAGTTCGCGATTCTCGGAACGCTTTCCTACCGTCGCGCCGCGACTGATCAAAGCGGAATCAATGTGCCGGTGACGCTCGCGAAAGCAGCATATCTTGCGTTCCAACAATGTTGGCGGGGCGCTCTCGATACAGAACTACTCACCAGCATCTTCACCACCCATGGCAACGTGAATGAACGGCCGGACATGGCCGGGCAACCTCGCTGACGCAGCAAGAGCTTCGGCTTCCGTCATGAAGACGTCCTTGTGTTGCATCGAAACGACAGTTGTGCACCTAGCCACTGTAGTGTCGTAATGACGGCAAATGTTGGCAAGCGGGCGTCACTGGTTTGGCCAAACAACGTGGCCAATGGCCGCGACACGCACTCGCTCTGCACGTCGTCTGTGCAACGAAGCATAGGGTCGACCGCGACGGGCTGCTACAGCTCGCAGCCCCTTGCATGGTGACGTGCGACAAGGTGTTTCGTGACATACTGCCAACTCGCCGGTAGCTGGCTGGACGGCAAGGCCAGTGGGTCAGGGGAATCGGGCGGTACTGACGGAAGCGGCGGGGGCAGTCGTTCGATGTCGTTGGCTAACAGTCTCTTGGGCGTGAAGCGGCTCTTCAGGTTCCAGACGGGAACCGAACGAACCGGAGGGAAAATATCGCGTCGGGGGGGTATGGCTTGGCGATTGATTCCCATTTTGAGCGTCTGGAAAAAACCTTGTTTGGAAAAAAAGTCTTGTAACATTCGGCCGCCAATCCCGCTGTCTATGTGTCGCAAACTACTCGGATCGAATGATGCCACGTGCATGGGCCACTGGCGGTGATTCGAGGTGGTCTCATCAGGAGCATAACGATGCTGTCATTTGTGAAGAAGTTTCGGTCTGCGAAGTTTTTTTCGAACGTGCGCAAATCGGGGACAACCGGCTTGGGGAGCGTGGAATCGCTGGAAAATCGGGAGTTGTTTGCGGTAGGGGTCATTGACACTTCGGTCTTAGGGGTCGGCAACAATGGAGCGGCAGACCAAGTCATCGTGGCGACGTATGGAGACCAGTTGCAAGTTACCGTCAACGGAATCAATGCGTATACGGATTTGATTAGCAACATTGATGAATTGCGCATTACGGGTTCGAACGATCGGGACATTGTGCGATTCGCGAACTTGCCCGATAAGGCGATGAAAATCTCCGTCAATACGTTGGGTGGCAACGATTCCATCATTACCAAGGGGGTTGGGTTGCCAGCGCAAATCTTCGCCGGCAACACGTTGAGGATCCATGGCGGAAGTGGCCGAGACACGCTGATCGTGGATGACTCTGGGCTTCAGCGCGGACCGAATGAAAAGTGGGTGACCGATCCGACGTATGCAATTGATGAAAAAGCGATCGGCCGAGTCATTTTCAAGGGTGTGCAACCGCAACTAGTGGGACACGAGCTGTACTATGAGGGACTGGAAGACCTGCGATTGGTGACCAGCCATTTCGATAACCGAGTCTATGTCGAGGCGCTTGATTCGGGTACGACATTAAGGCTTCACGGCGGCAGTAAGAACGATACCTTCTTGATCGGTTACGGTCCCGACCCCAAAGGTACTTACTATGGACTTGACGACGTGTCCACCGTCATTGTCCAAGGTGGTGCCGGGGATGACTCCGTAGTTGTCAACGATCGATATCACAACGGCTTGGGGAAGAGCTACACCGTCGATCAGACGGGAATTCGCTCGGGTGGTGCGGCGATAACCTATGCTTCCAATCACAATCTGGAGAGTGTTTCATTGCTAACAACTGACCAACCCGATGTCATACGGGTTGGCATGACAACAGGCGACGTAGCGTTGTCGATTGATGCCGGACGTGGCAGCGACAATGTGGTGTTCAACAACCATTCTCCTGAGAGCTGGTTCGCCGGGAACATCACGTTGGACGGTGGCCTCGACAATGATCGAATTGAAATCATAGATAGTCTCGCTCTCGTTCCACAATGGTATGTCATCGATGAACACGAAATTGGCCGATATGGGGAGACGTTTTCAATTCCGACCGCTACGTTTGAACGTATTGATTTGCGTGGTGGTCAGGCGGGGAGTTCCTTCGCGGTTAGCGGAACTCGACAAGGCTCCGTGACGACAATCTCTGGTAGCTCACTGGACGACTATCTTTATGTCTACGACGATGCGCTGACGCTTGACCATGTGGCAGGTGAGCTTTTCTTCGAGGGGAACGGCGGTGGTGACGTCGTTGATGTGTCTGACGCGGGGCAGTTACAAGATAGAGCGTATGTTCTGGCCGCCAATCAGCTACGCCGTTCTGGTTCCGCACCGATTCATTTTGAAGCAGATGTGGCAGTTGTCGCCACGGGGGCAGGCAACGATACCGTTATTGTTGACGACGGTACACTGGGCCAAGGTGCGCAGACGCAGCTGTTTTTGTATGCCGGAGAGGGATCAGATACCCTCGATTACTCTTTGCATACTCAGTCGATTTCCGTTGATCTTTTCGAGGGAGTTGGCACCGGGATTGCAAGTATTCGCGGGATTGAAAATGTGATTGGCGGTTCTGCGGCAGATTGGCTCTACGGCGACAGCAACAATAACATATTGCGCGGTGGGGATGGTGATGACGTTCTGGACGGACGTGGCGGGCGAGATATGCTGATCGGCGGCAATGATGCCGACGCGATCTATGGTGGCGAAGGCGAAGATCTAATTGTGGCCGGTCAGCTATCATTCGATGTGGATCGGAATGAGCAAGCTATGATGGCCATTATGGATGAGTGGACACGTACAGACACTGCGTATGGCGGACGAGTTCGACGGCTGCGAGGCCTGGCGACGGGAGGATTGAACGGTCTCTACACGCTGGATAGTAGCACGTTACTAGGTGATAAGGACAAAGACCATGTCGATGGTGAAGGTGACAGAGACTTTTTTCTTGCCGCCGCCGACGAAGTGTTCGCGAGACAGACCGGTGAGGTTCGAGTCGCTGGATGATATCAAGGGGCCACTTACCCAAAACTGCAGGGAACACAGAGTCGTTTGGGGCCAGGCCCATCGCAAGTGGGGACGCACCAACCGTGAGGAATCGTCTGCGCCGCAGGTAACATCCCATCCTCTCGACGCTTATCCTCAATTTTGGCCAGCGATTTGGCGACGGCTTTGGCGATGAGGCAGACGAACCCGTTGAGCGTCCTGCGATGTGTGGACTGCGGATCGGGCGCGTCGGATCGCTTGTTGGATTTGGATTGATGGTTTTCGTTCGTAGGACCTTCAGTGCATTCGTGCAAAAAATGAAAACGCCCCGTTTTGCAGCTCTGGCGAAACGGTACCACGCAGTTGGTAATTAACAATCAGATGCTGTAATTCCCAGGTGGTCAGCCGACCGGCAAACGACAAAAACCGCTTGGTATGCAACCACCGTCGTTGGCGGATGACCTCGGCGGCCTTCCTCGACAAAACGTGCGCGATCTATATCCATTACCGGCCGCATTTTGGCAAGCGGCTATCTTCGCTGCTGTTCGCGCGGTTTGCCGCCAGAGCGGACGCGGGCGAATAGTCAACCCACTTGGGCGGCTGTTCTTGTGCGGCTTGGAGCTGTTCACGCAACGGTCCAAGATTGACGAGGCGGAGCCTGGGAAAGCAATACCGCGCCGGCAAACCCATAACGAACAAGAACGTGTTAAGTTTCCATTGGTTCGGTCAGACACGCCTGGGAGCCTCATGGAAACTGACCAGCGAACAGACCGCGGAGACCTTGGAAGAGGAAGTAATCAAAGCTGCAAGTGGAGCCAGGATGCTCCTCAGCAGGGATTCAGCCCGTTCATCGCCGAGGTTCCAGTTTGGCCTTGGACGCGACAACGGATTCGAACTCGCTTCCCACATCTTCGTCGTACGAGTCGTGCTAACGTCTTGGGCGACTGTAAGGTTTGGGGAGCTGCATTCCCCACCCATTGATGCTGCGCGTGTACAAAGACAAGGGTGATTTGCGACTGGGCCCAAAGATCATCCCCAACACAACGCCCAGCAAGACAATCGCACCCAATGCGGTTAGCGTGGGTTGCTGCAAAATGAAGCTCATCCGACTCCCCTTCGTTACTGTGTCACAACCGTGCTACTCGCTCGTTCTATGGTTCCAGTAGGTTGACTCCGCGGATGGAATTGATTTTATGACGGAGTGGTGGCAAAGGTGTTTCCTCGCCCGCTTTCCGGGGAGTCGACGATTCTTTGGGAAATATGTTACCCGGTCCCGAAAGAAACCGTACGTCGTCCAATTGGTTCAGCTTGTCAATATCCATGAACGAACTTGGCGGTCGAAGGGGGGCCCAAGAATTCGTCTCATGTAAATGCGATTCCTCAGTTGCCGCTAGACTATCCTCAATCGTCTTGCATTGAACTTCCTCCGTCGTAAGACTCTCAGTTTTCTCGTCCCCTAGGTCTTTCCGTCGAAAATCCTGCAAAATCGCCAGCTGTTGTTGCACGGCATTCCATTCGCGGATCGCGATCGTGTAGCATTGTTCGTGCCTTGCGATTTCTGAGGAAAGCTGATCCAGCTTCTCCTGCTGCGATTCCCGATACTGGGTCAACTCTGATTGGAGTGTTGCCAATTTCACCGCTTGGTTTGTCATCACGGTGCACGTATAGCTGGAAACCGCTACCAATGCAAAACCGGTCACAATCACCGCTCCCCTGAATTGCCGCGATCGGTTCCGATGATACACCGCCATCTCCCGATCGACTTCGTCCAACGTAGGTAATTCGACCAGCGACAGTGAAGCCCAAGTTTCTGACAGATCAGGTGCGGTTGTTTTCATGTTTTTTTCTCTTGCTGGTATGCCCTAACTTCGCTGGATCCGGTCTAGGATCGCATCCAGCTTTTTCATCAAACGACGGTAACGCCCCTTCGCTGAGTCTTCGCTGCAACCCATTCGTTGGGCCACTTCTCTATGCGTGAGTTGATTGCGGTAGTAGTTCACCATGCAACGGTCATACACGGTTAGTCCAACGAGAAATCCCTCGACGGCGGCGGCGAGCCGTTGCATGTTTTCCTGGTTCTCGATACGACCGTTCGGTTGAACGTTTGGCCCAGGCAGTTCTTCGGATACCAACACTTCAGTCTGCTGGCTCTGTCGTTGCTTGACCACGAATTTGCAGGCCGTGTTGCGAACAATCGTGATGAACCAGTTGCGAAACGGCCGATTGCGGTCGTACTTGCCGAAGGAATGGAATGCCGCAAGGCATGCATCCGATGCGATATCCTCCGCGGTCGCTGCCGGGAATCGCTTATACAAGTACACGAACGCTTCCTGATATGAGTTTATAACATCGGCCACATCCAAAATTGGGAGGGGCCTCAATCTGTTGGCACCGTTCCATAGAAATCTCGCAATCGACGGTTGTAGTATTCAATTGTGTTGTTACCCACAACGCTGGTAACGGTCGCGAAAACCGTACGAATTCCTTGTCGATTCTCGGAAAGTCAATGTGCGTAGTCCTTTACGCGATGTGAAGAATAGCGCATGCTTCCCCGAGATGTCGTCAAATAGATGCCAGCCAAATCATTTTGAGACGAAAACGGAGCGCCCCCCTAATGATGGGGAGTCGCTCCAATGCCCTACACGTGAACTCCAATGCATAGGTCCTTGTAACGAATCCCAATGCATGCGGCCACTGATCGTCCCTTTGTCACATCCGTACAAAGGAAAGGGTACCATGGACAGCATGGAAATGGTCGGAAGCACCCCCCGTCGGTGATGGCTAATGGAATGGGCCATTGCGGATCGGCAGTTGGATCGGCAGTTGTGTTGACAAAGTGGTCATGACACTGTAGCATGTCTGCGTCACTTGATGCTCTTGCTGGTGCCGTGTTCCAAATGCAGCCAACCAAAATACCCGCGGCCATACCGATACTCAAGAAACGATTCATCGAACTACTCCCTACCTATGTACTTGCGACAGTCGTAGCTTCGTCAGCTTGTTCCCCAACTGTCGCTCGTCAGAAAGTTGTTCCTTCATGAATGTGAAATGGTCGCATGGGTTTCCAAGATTTTTCGGTGCCCCGGCAGGGGGCGTGCTGCGTCCATAAGCTCCATACGCCCGAAGGACCGACACGAGACTTAGTTCAGACGCGCTTTCCAAATGGGCAATTTGGCTCGATTGCATGGACCACGGACGTTCTGCTTCGATTTGACGCCATTGGCACGACGATAAAGATCTAGGCATCGTTGACAGATCCGATGCCAAAAGAACCTCTGCTTACCGCAGAAGATGCCACGCATCCGAGTGGAACTCCTGCGATCTATGCCAACGCACTGCCAGTACGAGCGGCCATTCATCGATTTGTGGACGCTA
>JAGQPD010001029.1 GCA_020426865.1 Planctomycetales bacterium | reverse complement strand
CATCGGGTCCTGGGGGCCGATGATCTTGGGACACTGTCATCCGCAAGTCGTCCAAGCTGTGAAGGGAGCGGTTGAACAGGGAATGAGTTATGGCGCGCCGACAGAAGCAGAAAACGTGTTGGCCGGATTGATCATTGAGGCCGTTCCCTCGGTGCAAAAGGTTCGCCTCGTCAATTCCGGGACGGAAGCGACAATGAGCGCGATACGACTGGCGCGCGGTTTTACAGGGCGGGACATCATCGTAAAATTCGCCGGCAACTATCACGGTCACGTTGACAGTTTATTGGTCGCCGCCGGCAGTTCGGCGGCGACGCTAGCCGTGCCCAATTCGCCAGGTGTTACGGCCGGAACATCCCAGGATACGCTGGTCCTGAAATACAATGACGTCGCTGGTGCGCGTGAAGCGTTTGCTCGGTTGGGTGACCGCATCGCTGGCGTGATTCTCGAGCCGATCGTCGGCAATATGGGATGCGTCGTCGGCAGTGACGAGTTCTTGGCGACGTTGAGAGACGTGACGACTCGATCTGGGGCGCTTCTAATCTTCGATGAAGTGATGACCGGTTTCCGAGTCGCCTATGGCGGCGCGCAGTCCTTGGTGGGAATCACGCCCGATCTGACAACGCTGGGAAAAATTGTTGGCGGTGGAATGCCCATTGGCGCTTACGGCGGTAGGGCCGATATCATGGACCACGTGTTGCCAGCCGGAAAAGTTTTTCAGGCCGGTACACTTAGCGGCAACCCTGTCGCCACCGCCGCAGGGATCGCGACGCTTACTCAGTTGCGAGATCATTCCCCCTATGTTCGACTGGAAGCCCTTTCGTCGCGTCTGGAAAACGGTCTCCGCGATGCGGCAACGCAACATCTGATTCCTCATACCATCACGCGCGTCGGAAGTATGATGACGTTTTTTTTCCATCCCGGTCCGATCGCCAGTTGGGACGACGCGGGCCACTGCGACACGAAGGCCTTTGCCAAACTCTTCTGGAACATGATCGATCGCGGTGTCTACCTGCCTTGCAGCCAATTCGAGGCGTTATTCGTTTCCGCCGCACACAACGAAAGCGATATAGATATGACAGTCGCCGCGGCCGAGCGAGCGTTTCGCCTGGCGGAATGACGAGCGGTTAACGCGCGGGCCCACGATGGAGCGCTACGACGACGCTCGCAATCCTCCTATACGTCAGCTAGGGTTTTTCGTCACATTCTTTGCTACGGCCTTAACCCACGCGCATGCAGCAGATGATATCGAGGTGGTTGCCCGGTTACCATTTGAGCTCCCGGTTGCCATTTGAGCTCCCGGTTACCATTCGAGCTCTTTGTCGTGGTTGAGCGATTCGACAATCCTCATCCATAAGCTGTCGTTTGTGACAGCCCTCCGTGACTCGATGGCTCCGTGAGATAAGCAGTCCGCGAGCGCATAAGGCAAGCGTTCGGCAAATGCCTCAGCGATCTGTTTCGCTCCCAGGTGCCTGGCCGGCGCTCCACAGTTCATTCAGGTAGTCGCAGTCTCGCTTGGTATCCATACATGCCCAGAAGCGTTCGTGTGGGAACAAACTCAACTGACGATCTCGCGAACGACGCGGGCCGGCTCTACGCCAGTCAGACGCATGTCAAGCCCTTGGTAGCGATAGTGAAATCGTTCGTGATCGATACCCAATTGATGCAATAGTGTCGCATGGATGTCGTGCACCGAAACGACGTTCTCCGCGGCATGATAGCCGAACTCATCGGTGGCTCCGTAGGTCATACCCGGCCGAAATCCTCCACCGGCAAACCACATGGTGAATCCCGCGAGGTGATGATCCCGGCCGTTACCCTGAGCCATCGGTGTGCGACCGAATTCTGATCCAAATACCACGATCGTGTCGTCAAGCATCCCGCGTTGTTTCAAGTCCAATAGCAAAGCTGCCGCGCCTCGATCGACCTCGGCCGCGGATCCGGCAATGTGTTCCTTGATCGAACCATGGTGGTCCCAGTCGCGATGATATAGCTGAATGAACCGCACGCCGCGTTCCGCCAATCGCCGCGCCAACAGGCAATTGCTCGCAAAGGTTCCGTCGCCTCCTTTCGTCCCGTACATGTCCAAAATGTGCTCGGGTTCGTTGCTGATATCCATCAGGTCGGGGACGCTGGTCTGCATGCGGAACGCCATTTCCAGCTGGCTGATCCGCGTGGCGATCTCCGGATCGGCGTCGCGCTGGAACTGCAGTGTATTGAGTTCGCGCGTAACATCGACGACGTCGCGCTGTTGATCCTCGTTGACTCCTGCCGGATTTCGAACGTACAGCACTGGGTCACCTGCGCTGCGGAATTCCACCCCTTGATATCGACTCGGCAAGAATCCCGAATGCCATTGCCGCGCTGCGATCGGCTGCTTCTGGCCGTAACGCCCGGTCGAGACCATCACGACAAATCCGGGTAACTGGTCTGTTTCGCATCCCAGTCCATACCACAACCACGATCCCATCGCCGGACGGCCAGAGATCATCGACCCTGTGTTCATGAACGTATGGGCCGGGTCATGATTGATCGCTTCGGTATGCAGCGATCGTACAATACAAAGATCATCGGCGCAGCGATGGGCCAACTCCGGCCAGATTTCGCTGATCTCCTGTCCCGAATCACCCCACTGCCGAAACGGGTACTGCGGTGCCAAGACCTTCAGCTGCTGTCCCTGCAACTGCGCGATCTGTTGTCCCTCGGTTACCGACGACGGCATCGGTTGACCATTCAGTTTTTCCAACAGTGGTTTGTAATCGAACGTATCCAAGTGGCTCATCCCACCAGCCATGTACAGCCAGATGATGCGTTTGGCCCGCGGCACGATCGGTAATTCGTGCAACGTGCCCAACGGGTTGGCATGAGATCTAGGCGAGATCAGTTGCCCCAGAGCCGTGGCACCAAGGCCAATACCGCCGCGTGCGAGAAACGTCCGTCGTGCAATAGGAACCGGCAACTGCATGGTAATTCGCCTGACAACTGGTTTAGTATCGGGTGATGGTTTCGTGGAGGCCTAAGATCGCGCGGCAGACGTTGGTCCACGCCGCCAAATCACCGCGGTTCACTTCGCTGGGCACATCGAAGTCGCCAACTTCCAACAGTTTCTTCGCATCGTCAAGATGCTTGCGGTAATGTTGTCGCTGCCGGTCAATCATCCTTTCCAAAACAGTGGCTTCGGCCTCGGTCGCACTTCGTGACAACACCTGACGATACAGCCACCGGACGGACTGTTGATCATCGGTTGGCGAGTCGGTTTCTGCCAACAGTCGAGTTGCCAGGGCGCGGGCTGCTTCCACGTAGATCGGATCGTTGAGTAGGACCAACGACTGCAGCGGAGTATTGGATCGAGCTCGTTGGGCCGTGCATTCTTCGCGATTGGGGGCATCGAACGCCAACAGCGACGGGTGCAAATACTGCCGCTGCCAGTGGACATACAGCCCACGGCGGTACAGTTTGCTTCCTGAATCATTTTGCCATTGGCGAGTGGGGAAATTCAGGTATGCCCAATATCCAGGGGGTTGATACGGGTGCACACTTGGACCACCTATCGTCGGGTCAAGCAATCCACT
>JAGQPD010001028.1 GCA_020426865.1 Planctomycetales bacterium | reverse complement strand
TCGCCGGCTTGGGGTCTGTTGATTTATGGGTTGCACGTCCTTGTCGTTGGAGTAGGCGGACGAAGTGAATAGAGTATGGACCCGGGGGACGTGTTGCGTACACTTCTTGTAGGAGGCGTGTTGCGGTAGTGCATTCTTTCGTGCGGGGAGGAATTCAAGATGGCTGTCCAAGGTTATTGGGCCGACCCGGTAATGGAGCGCGATCGGCCGCGTGTGTTTTGGCCTGCGTTAGACGGGATGATCGATAAGGATGATCCCGTTCTGTTTTTCGATGAGGTGTTGGAAGGTGTGGACTGGTCGCAATGGGAAAGCAAATCCCATGTACGCCATCGAGGGCAACCGCCGATTCATCCAAAGCACTTGGCGGGCGTCATTCTGTAAGGTTTGTATCGCGGTATTCGCAGCACTCGGAAGTTGGACGAGGCGTGCCGCTATCGCTTGGACTTTCAATGGCTGGTCGAAGGTCGGCGGATTGATCATACCACAGTGAGTAAGTTTCGTACCAAGCATCACGAGGCACTGAGGGAGCTTTTTCGTCAAATTGGACGGTTAGCGATGTCTTTAGGGCTGATTAGTCTATGCGACGTTGCTTTTGATGGGACTCGTGTGAAGGCGAATAATAGCCGGTACGCGACGCGTACGGCAAGAACGCTGGAAGAGAAGCTGCAGGCCTTGGACGAGTTGTTCGACCACTTGGTCAAGCAACAGGAGAACCAGGAGGTCGCAGATGCGGGACTTGGGCAGCCCACCAAGTTGCCGCCCCCCTCGCCATAACTCTACATCACGCGTACGTGTCCGTTACCAACTCGTTTTCATGCCCTGTTGTCGGTCCGCCGCTCAAGCAGTATCGCCCTGTCGTTTCTGAGGATGGTGTGGTTGAACGACACAAGTGATTGGTGCATCTGCTGCTTCAACCCAGCAACGAATCGGGATCAACGCGTACTTTTCGGACCACGCGCAAGCCTACCACCACGACGACGTCCGGAAAGCGGCATCGTGGGCGGCGCTGCGACCTCTTCGCACAGCGATCGGTTCCACTTGCGTCACGGAATTGGTCTGGCCAAAGTTGTCCTTCCAGATTGTATAGTCCGCGGCATTTACGACGCCATCCTCATTACCGTCGGCGGCCAATTCGGTATCCGATCCGAAATTGTCCTTCCAAACGGTGTAATCCGCGGCATCTACGATGCCGTTGCCGTTGTAATCACCCGGAAGACCGCCAACGACGGTCTGTCGCTGCCAACGAATTTCGTCGATCGTAAGTGCATTGCCGAAGTCCTGGTCGTTGTCGTTGAGGATCGTTACACGCGAGATAACGTCCTCGCCAATATCGATGCCCCAAAAGCCTTCGCGGTTGCTGGGATCTTCGTACGGACGAACGGTCGTCTGGAACGATGCCAGTAGATTGCCATCGACATCGAATGCTTCCATCGTCAACGTATCGACCTCCCCTTCCTTTCCAGTATTCACAAAGCTACCTACGCTCGACACCGGTTCGTCGAAGACGATTGTAAATGGGGTTTCGTGGTTGGGATATGACAACAACACGTTGTCGCCGTCAGCTCGCCACGTTCCATCGTAGCCGTCCAGCTGCTCGATCGAAGACGGATCCCCCTCCATTCCAACGAGATTGAACGGCCCCAGGTTTTCGAAATGCACGCCATCGGCGGCGAAGGTATTGGGATCGAAAGGCCCCGACAGGCCATCAAAACCTACGACTCCCGTGGCCAGGCCAGGTTGGAAGAACTCGTCGAACGATGCTGCGAGATCGGCAATGTCATCGACGGGGTCGTTGGGGAACACTCTCCCGCGGACCCGATTGCAGAAATCGAGGTCATGAATGTCCTGCCCCCAACCCAAATTCAAGTTGTAACTGCCTGTCGCCGGGTCCACTGGGAGCCAACCTGGTTTCAGTTGTTCCTGGATCGTGTAGTTGCCGGCCGGCAAGTCAGTCAGCCAATACCAACCCGATTCTGTCGCAGGGTCGATTTGGCCATCGCCGTTCAAATCCATGTTCATGGTCACCGATTCGCTCACCAGATTGCCTTGTGAGTCGACCGCCTCAATCAGCCAATTGTTGAGGCCGACTTTTTCTTCGTAAACAAGCGAAAGCCGCATGAAGTCGACGGCCGTGTCGTCCTGAACGCGAACGTCCAACTTGCCGTAGGTGTTCAAATTGCCGATCAAGGACGTCGTTCCACTGCTAGTCGGCAGAGCGCCAAGATTCAATGTGAACACATTGCCCGACGGGTAGTTGCCTGTGGACCATACATTGCTTAGCAGGGAGACACCGCCATTGCCCGTTCCCAGGTAAGCCGACCACCCGGCGAGTACCGAACCGGTGCCGCTGAAAAAGAAGAGACCAAGCGCATCGTTGAAGTCGACTTCCCCTTGTGGTTTCAACCCAATCTGCAGCGTTGCACTAACAATGCCACTTGGTAGCGACTGAAACGAATCCAGAAATTGCTTGTTCACGCCGGTCTCGTCGTAGTTGCGAGAAGTGGCCCCAATTGTTGACAGGTACGCGGCGGCACCTGCGCTAGGACTGACCGGTTCCGTTGGCAGCACGTAGGCATCCGGCAATCCTCGCGTCAGCGTTTGGGCTCGTCGTACCGTCGTCAATTTGCGACCATGAACGTCCGCGCCTTCGCGACGATTGCCAAAATCCAATCCTTCGACGATCTGCCCGGGTCCGATTGTCACGGTGTAGAATAGTGATGAAGGGGCGGTTTGAATCCAACCGCTGGGCACTATCTCGCGGATGATGTATGTTCCGGGTAACAGTCCTGTGATCCAATACATCCCCGTTTCATCATCATGCGTGGACGGATCATCGGTCATCGTCACGCCACTGGGTTCACCGACGTCATGTACGCCGTTGTTATTCAGGTCGACATAGATCGTGAAACCTGCCAGCAGCGGCTCACCAGGATCCATGACTCCGTTGCCGTTACGGTCTTCCCACTTCAAGCCGTGAATCTCGCCACACGCAGCCTGTGGAAATACCAATCCGGACGACCCGTTCTTGCTCTTGGAATCGCTCCCGAGTCCACCGACCAGGAGATCCGATCCGGGGCCGCCGAATAGCGAGTCATTTCCCAAGTTGCCAAACAACTTGTCGTTGCCGGGCCCGCCATCGAGCGTATCGTTGCCCGTGTTTCCGAACATCCAATCGTTGCCCGAACCGCCGAGCATCTGGTCGTCATCACTATTACCCCACATGCGGTCGTTATCCGCGCCGCCGTCCATGCGATCGTTGCCGTCATTACCGAACATCCAGTCGTTGCCACCTTCGCCGTACATCACGTCGGCCTGGCCATTTCCCGATAGTATGTCGCGATCGGCGCCGCCGTAGATAAAGTCGCTGCCGTCGCCGCCGAAGACCACATCCGAACCGCTGCCGCCGAAGATGCCATCGTTGCCGGCACCGCCAACGAGTAAGTCCAGTCCATCTTCGCCGTAGAGCTTATCCGCGCCGTCGTTGCCAAATAGCAAGTCGTTTCCGGTGCCACCAAACATCTTGTCGTCACCATCATTGCCAAACATCACGTCGTTGCCGGCATCTCCATGCATAAGATCGTTGCCGGAGTTGCCGAACATTAAGTCGTTGCCGTCATCGCCGTGCATCATGTCATTACCGGCGTTTCCGAACATCAAGTCGCTGGAACCGCCACCGTGCATCCAGTCGTGGCCGTCGTTTCCGAACATGACGTCGATTCCGGAACCACCGTCCATGGCATCGGCGTCCTCGTTGCCCCACATCGCGTCAGCGTCTTCGTTGCCGTTCATCGTGTCTTGGCCGCGCTGGCCCCACATGAAATCTACACCGCTATTGCCATGCATGGTATCGTTGTCGTTGCCGCCCCACATCAGGTCGGTTTGCGTACCTCCAAATAACATGTCGCTGCCATTGTTACCCCACACGAAATCGAATCCAGATTCACCGTCGACACGATCGTTGCCGTCGTTTCCGAATAACATGTCAGTGTCATCACCACCACGGACATCATCATCATCTTCGTTGCCGAACGCGAGATCAAAACCATCTTCGCCAAAGATGCGGTCCGCCCCGCTGTTCCCAAACGACACATCCACGGCACCACTGCCAGCATAAATGACGTCGTTGCCTGAATTACCCCAGAGGAGGTCTGAGCCATCATTACCGTGAATGGTGTCGCCATCGAGACCACCCAAGATGAAGTCGGTATTGTCGTTACCGAACAGGGTATCCGCACCATCCTGGCCAAGGATTAAATCAACTCCAGTCTCGCCATGGACGAGATCGGGATCATCGCCACCGAATACCATGTCCAGGGTTCCGCTGCCAGCAAAAATTGTGTCGGCACCATCGTTGCCAAGAATCAAGTCGTTGCCCGACTCACCAAAGATCCGGTCGCCGCCGCTGTTGCCAATGAGGATATCCAACACACCGTCGCCACCGTGAATCTCGTCCGCTCCATCATTGCCATTGATCCAGTCGCTTTGGCCGTTGCCGTTAATGAAGTCCGCGTCGGCATTGCCGAACATGAAATCGGAGGCACTCAAACCGAACATCGTGTCGGGCCCATCGTTGCCGAACATCAAGTCTTGATGCAGGCCGCCCGTCATCGAGTCGGCATCATCGTTACCCCACATGAAATTGCCCCAAGTCAGCGGCGAACTGTTAATCAAGATCGATCCACCGTCGCCACCCACCATCGTGTCCGGTCCGTCATTGCCCCACATGAAGTCGATGTTGGTGCCACCGTCCATCCAGTCGGCACCGGCATTGCCGAACATCAGATCCATGCCTCCTCCGCC
>JAGQPD010001027.1 GCA_020426865.1 Planctomycetales bacterium | reverse complement strand
CGCAGAAAAGGTGTTTCTGTTGATCGATCACGAGGGACCGTCGTATGCGATGGCGGTGAATAAAACCAACGGCGAGACGATATGGAAAACCGATCGCTCCGGCCGCATGTCTTGGAGCTCACCGTCGCTGCTGGAGATTGACGGAAAACCACAATTAGTCGCCAGCTCGGCGGGTTCTGTCGATGGTTACGATCCGGAAACCGGGAAGCAGTTGTGGACCTATGGCGATGTGGGTGGCAACACGGCGCCGACGCCGATCGCAGCCGGGAAAAACCAATTCTTACTCGGGGCATCACCGGGGCCACGCGGTGAGACGCGAGATCAGGCAGCCCGCTCCAATGGCCTGATGCGCATTGAAATGCAGGATGGAAAGCCCGAAGCAAAACTGGTCTGGCAGGCTGGCAAAGCGTTGTCGACGTTTGCGTCCCCTGTCGTTCATCAAGGGTTCGGCTACTGGGTCAATCAGACGGGCGTCGTGTTCTGCTTTGACATGCAGACGGGCGAAGAAAAGTATTCCGAGCGATTGGCCGAATCGTGCTGGGCCACGCCCGTGGGGATTGACGATCGGATTTTTTTCTTTGGCCAAAAAGGGAACACCACGGTAATCGCCGCGGGGCCGGAGCATAAGCAATTGGCTGTCAATCGGCTGTGGGAGGCCGAGGCGGCGGAGACCAATGAAGGTGATCGGCCCAGTTTCGGCGGCCGGACACAATATGGCGCGGTAGCAGTTGGCGACTGCCTCTTGGTTCGAACCGGTGATATCCTATATTGTGTCGGCAAGTAGCCAGGCGCAAACAAATCAGACGGAGAGACATACGATGCGTTGGAAGGGTCGTGAGCAGAGCAAGAACATTGAAGACCGCCGTGGTATGCGGACCGGCATGGCCGTCGGAGGGGGAGGCCTGGGACTGATCATCTTGATGGTGATTGCTACGTTGCTTGGCGCCGACCCGCGACGATTGATGCAGCAAGCCCAGAATGCGCAGCAGCAACAGCAGCAAGTGCAGCGGAGTGGCGCGAACGGCCAGATCGACGACGGCGGAAAAGGCGAATTGATCGCCGTCGTGCTCAATGATACGGAGCAGGTCTGGACAAAGCTGTTCCAGCAGCACGTGCAGGGGGCGTACAAAAAACCGACACTCGTCATGTTTACGGCATCGACGCAAACCGCCTGCGGACCGGCCAGTGCCGGTGTCGGCCCGTTTTATTGTCCCGCGGATCAAAAAGTCTATATCGATCCGGAGTTCTTTATTGAGCTGGAGAGTCGGCACAACGCGGCCGGTGATTTCGCACAAGCGTACGTCATTGCCCACGAGGTTGCTCACCACGTGCAGAATCTGTTGGGACGTATGGAGCCCGTCGATCGAGCGCGACGCACAGGTGACAAGATCTTGGCCAACCAGATGTCCGTTCGACTTGAATTGCAGGCGGATTATCTTGCTGGCGTGTGGGCACACCACGCACAACGCGAGTTCGGAATTCTAGAGGAAGGTGATATCGCCGAAGCGATCAATGCGGCCAATCAGATCGGCGACGACACGCTTCAGGAGCAGGCAACGGGTTACGTGCGCCCCGAACACTTTACCCATGGCACCTCTGTCCAACGCGCTCATTGGTTCAAAGCCGGACTGGCGACGGGAGATTTCGAGGGTCTCGATCAACTCTTTGAATTGTCCTACGAAGAACTGTAGGGGATCGGATTGTGATCGATCTCCCTTGCCCGCCCACGATGAACCTCCCCCAATGCCGGCATGAAAATCGTCCGGCTTAAAAAACGATCGCTTGCGAACAGAGATTATCTCACGGAGCGATAAAGACACGGAGAGGCAACGAGCGAGCCGGCTTGCTCCGCTCTTGGCGGCATTTTCACGCATTTTTCTCCGTCACTTCGTTGCAGCGGCGGATTCCGTCAATTAGAATCACGAGCACGCTCGGTTTGCCAGCGGGATGTTGCCAGCGTGATGTTACCAGCGTGATGTTACCAGCGTGATGTCCGATCCATCGATTACTGTACAGCATAAGAGGAGAAGCTATGATGACGTCCCGATTGGCCCTAACCTGTGGCTTGCTGGCGATTGTTGGTTTTTGCGACGGCGCCTGGTCCTCTTCTGCCAAGGGAGCGGAACGTGTTTGGTCCGGCGCGGCGGATAACGATTTTTATAACGGTGCCAATTGGGGTGGTACCGCGCCTGGGCAGTTTGATTCGGTGTTGATCGACGGCGGTGCCAACCTGCCAGCAACAATCGGTGCCACGGCAGGCAATCGTGAGTTGGATGGTTTTATCCTGGGTAGTGCCGGGGCGACCGGTGGTCATATTGTTCAGAATGGCGGTGTCTTAAATGTGACTGCCATTACCGAGGCATACGTTGGACGCGAGGGCAGTCTCGATTCCAGCTACATCATGAACGGCGACGCCGTCATGAACTTTGACGATCCCATTCTTAGTGGCGGAGCGGGGTTCGGCACCGACGGTACAAACGGCCGCGACCTGGAGATTGGTGCCCGGTCCGGCGCCAACGGTTCGCTGGGCACATTTGAAATGCACGGCAACGCGATCCTACGTATCTCGGACGACCTGAAGATTGGCGCCGAAGGCGGTGGCAATGGGAAATTCGTCATCGATGGTAATGCTCAGGCGTTCGTTGGTAGCGGTGTTGCCGTGAGTGAATCGGGCGACAGCAAGGGTGAATTCCTCGCGGCCGGGAATTCTCTCGTCGTCGTCGGTAACAGCTCCGCCGCCGGCGACGCCGATGGCGGCCGGACCAACGAAGGATACTTTACGCTCAGCACCAGCGGAATTTCGGCCGACGTCAAGATTCAAGATTCCGCCAAAGTCTACGTGCGAACTCTGCAACAGCGCGGGGGCTTGACGAATTTTACGATCGAGGATCAAGGCGAGTTCCATGTCTTTGATGTTTACAACTTCGCCGCACCCAACCTGGGTACCGCGACCGTTGTGAGGAATCAATTTGGTTTTAACTCGGAGCGTACCAGCCATCTGGCCCAAAGCGAAAGCGCACAAGTCAACCTCACGTTGCGTGACGACGCCGTGTTCACGGTCGACAGCGATTTGGGGGATACGGAATACTCGGGATTGGCCCTCGCTGGTGGCAACAACAGCGGCGGAATCACCGCAACCGGTGGAAAAGTGCTCATCGATGTCTACGATCGCGCCAGATTTGAAATCCAACAGGACCTGAGCATGACCATCGCAGCTTCGGAAACACCAATTGGCGCCGAATCGACATTGAAGATTCATGGTCCAGACGCGACCGTAAAGATAAACGGCGACCTAATCATGTCATATGATCCGATCTTTGCGACCGCCAACGGAGATCCGTCGACACTGTATGCCGTGATCACCGATTCGACGCACAGCACAATCCAAGTTGGTGGCGATGCCCATATCGAATTCGGGAACCTTGCGGTCGAGCTCGACGGGTACGCCCCAGTCGGTGGCGAGTCCTACACACTGTTGACAGCCGGTTCCGTTACCGGTTCTGCGTTCCGCGATACCGACTTGAGTCTCGCACCACTTCGTGACGGATTGTCGTGGGATCTCAAGATTACCGGAACGGCAGTCACGTTGGACGTGCTTGGCCAGCTGCAACAGCTGCTGGGCGACTACAACATGAATGGTACCGTCGATGCCGCTGATTACACGATTTGGAAAGACTCGTTCGGTTCAACCAGCGACCTGGCCGCCGATGGAAATGGCAACGGTACGATTGATGCCGCCGATTACACGATCTGGAAAGATAACTTCGGCGCCACGGCCGGTGTCGCCGCCAGCGTGAATGCCGTTCCGGAACCGGCGAGCATGACACTCTGCTTGATGCTCTTGCTGGCCGGACGCGGCTTGTTCCAACGCCGCAAATAAAATCGCCGCCGTGGCTCCGCTGGCACTCGGCCAACGGAGCTCCACGGAGTGTCAAGCTACTTGTCCATGATCTTGGCCGATACCAGGAGCACACTTCGGACCTGTTCGTCCGTTGCCACTTGCTCAAGTCCGCTGACAAGCGCGATACCGCCGTTGTCAACGCGTACTGTCGTTTCAACGGTTTGTGAGAGCGTGCGTTGCGGCGCGAAGTCTTCGGTGGGGTCGGCCGCCTCGTCCGCGGTTGGTGTTGCCGCCAATCGAGATTGCTCGAAAGACAGCTTTACAATAATCTGATCGCCGTCCACTCGCGGTTCAGCACGGACCAGCGTCCCGATGTTTTGCATGTTAAACTGCGTTGCCGCCAATGGCGCGGCGCCGCCACGGCCCCCTGCCCCGCCGAACCCGCGAGCCGCTGACATCGTCCTGCCAACAGCGACCGGTACCGTTTGTCCGACCTGGATCATCGACGACCCACCGTCGAGCGCTACCAGCTGAACTTGAGTTGTCATCGAACGCCCGTTAGCCGGTACACCTTTGGCCGCAAACTTCCACATTTCGTCAGCGGTTGATTCAGTCGACAGGCCGGCTTGTGCAAACACGTCAGGCGTCGATTCCAACTGCATCAGCTGGATCTCTACTCGCTGACTCCCGGCAACGGCGGCTCCGTCTTCCCCCAACGAAGCCGAATGGAGACAGAGTGCTCCCATAAGCGAAACGATAGTGGCAACTAGGTTGGTTGCTCGCATGAATGAGCTCCTTGAAAAAATGACAATCAACTCGAATCTGTAAAGGAGGAACGCGTCACGTAACACACACATGCCACACATCACGCCAACCCTCGCCCCAAAAAGGAATTGCGGCAAGGCGTGACATTACAGCAGCGCCCCGTGCATGCGCATCCGTGGCGACCAGCTACCCTGTGTACTGCGGTTATCAACACCGGACCACCGGAAAGGTTCCGAGAGTTCGGTGGAGTAGTGCATGACCATCACTTAGTCTTTTTCACTTCAAAAGTCGACCCGTTTTGCGTGTGTTTGGCGGCCGCCACCTTTCCGTTTTCGTCCACCAGGAATTCGATGCTCGCATCGACGACCAGCCACTGGAAGTTCGTCTCACTGGTAGGGAAGATTTCGTATTCTGGTTGGAGCGTCATTTTGGCAAACAGGCGTTCGCCGTCGCGACGAATCGCCATCGACTGCAACAACGAGTATTTGTAGGAGCCGACGTAGCGGTCCAGGACCTCTGGGGCGAGATGCACGTTGCGTTCGAATGCGACGCGGGGAGCGGTAAACGTCACGCTGTTTTGCGTGTGGCGTGCTGACGTGACCTTGTGTTCTTCGTCTCGCAAGAACTCGACCTGAGCCTGGACGACTTTCCAAAAGAACGTGTCTCCCCCGCCAGGATAGATTTCAAATCTTGGCTGACCGGTGAGTTGTGCATACAGGCGATTGTCATCCAACGAGACTTCCATGATCGCCCCCGCTCCGTAACGATAAAACCCGACATAGTCTCGGTACGTTGCCGGGTCGACATCCAGGGCAATCGTGGGACTGGCCGTCGCCTTCGTCTCGCGCCAGAGTGTCGCAGCGGACAACAGATCGGCCGTATTGACTGGATTCAGGCCTGCCACCGGTGGCATGGCGTTGTGAAAAACCACAATCGTGACGTTCTGATCAGGGTAGCGGATCAAACGACTCAAAAAACCATCCAACCCCCCGTCATGACCTATTCGACGTAACCCTCGGAATTCGTCGATCACCCAACCGTATCCATACGACAGCATCGGCGATTCGTCGCCAGTGACTGTTACTGGCGTAAAGGCGGCCTTCAGCGATTCGTCACTGAGAACCTTACCGTGGAACAGCGCTTCATTCCATAAAAACAAGTCATCGACCGTGGAGTAAATATTTCCCGCCCCACCGGCACGGGTCATATCCCAGGCGCGGGCCTTTTTTATGCCACCGTCAGTGCCGTCCACACCATATCCACGCGCCTCGTGTTCGATGATCGTTCGCGCGTCGTGCACGCCTGTATGCGTCATACCCAATGGCGCAAAGAACGTCTCGCGCAGAAACTCGTCGAACGATTTCTCCGATACCTGCTCAACGATCATTCCCAGCAGAAAATACCCTGTGTTGCAGTACTTCCATTTCTCACCTGGTTGGAACTCGACCGGCTTATCGCGAAACGAATCGAGCATCTCCTCGTTCGACACCGGAGCGGCAACGGTCGCATAGAATTCCGGTGCATCGGTAAAATTTGCCAGTCCCGATGTATGGGTCAATAGATGGTGCAGCGTGATCTTGTCGGCA
Organism: Planctomycetales bacterium; assembly: GCA_020426865.1. Lineage (GTDB taxonomy): Bacteria > Planctomycetota > Planctomycetia > Pirellulales > Pirellulaceae > JAGQPD01. The sequence continues at coordinate 843 of JAGQPD010001027.1, read as the reverse complement.
TTGGGAACCTCGGGATAGTATTTTGAAAGTAGATCGTCGACGTTGAGCTTGCCTTGTTCCTGCAACTTGAGAATGGCAGCGGCAGTGAATTGTTTCGTGACGGAACCGATCCGAAACCGCGTTTGTCGTGTGATCGGCACTCGATCTTCCAGATTTGCCATGCCCACGGCATGCGTAGCAACGACTTTTCCGTCGCGGGCAATCAAGACGCACGTACCCGGCTTTTCCGCGTCTGCATTCTCGGCTAACACGGAATGCGTAAAGTCATCGAGCGGCAGTTCCACCGTCGCGTCGGCCTTGCGGTCTTCCAGTAGCTTGATGGTCTCCGCCTGTCCACTCATCTTGGCCGCATGATAGGCCGTCGCCCCATGCCACGTACGGCTATTGACATCGGCCCCGGCGTCGAGCAGCATTTGCACCGTTTCACTATCGCCCCGTGCCGCTTTGGCCGCCAACAGTCTGCCCGCACTGTCGCTCGTAAGCAAATGACAATTGAATCCCCATTCACGTATGCCATTGGCGATCTTCAGCAACAGGCGGTTGTCACCCTCCTTGAGCGTGATAGCAACTACATCATCGTCCTTATTCAACGCCCGGGCGGTCGGATTGTCATGGACAAGTTCGCCATTGAGCCACACTCGCACGCCATCGTCACTTCCGACTGACAGCAGACGCGTCTGCTCGGACGGCGATTGTATCGTAGCGAAAGCATACGCGATGGCATACTCATGGTTTCCCACGTGCTGAAGTAGATCAATGTTGTCACTACCGGATTCGATGTGCTTCCATGTGTGGGTCTGTTCCTTGTATGTTGCGGTGTTATTCGCAGACGGCGCAATCCCG
>JAGQPD010001026.1 GCA_020426865.1 Planctomycetales bacterium | reverse complement strand
CGACGCGGCCGACTACACCGTGTGGAAGGACAACTTCGGCTCCAGCACCTCGCTCGATGCCGACGGCAACGGCAACGGCACAATCGACGCCGCCGACTACACGGTGTGGAAGGATAATTTCGGCAACTCCGCCGGCACCGTAACGTTCAACGTCGTGCCCGAGCCATCGACCGTCGTCGTGGCTGCGATGATGCTCCCGATGCTGTTGCGTCGCAAACGCATGTAAGTTTTTGCTGATACATGTGATACGATACAAGGCGCGCAGTCCAATTGCGGACTGCGCGCCTTTTTTGTTTTTTTGCATTGGGTATCCTTGATGCACATTCGCCAAATCATTGCATTGACTATCTCCGTTGCACTTCTCAATGCCGCCCCGAGCCATGCTGCGGAGGCTCCCCCCGTAGTCACTCAGAATCGCGACGGAGCATTGCAATATGTGGCCGACGAACGGGGCAATCGGGTCCCCGACTTTTCGACGTGCGGCTACCTCGGCGGCCGGCAACTGCCTCCCTCGGTCGCAGCGACCGTCCAGGTCAAGCCGTCCGGTGGCGACGATACGGCAATGCTTCAAGCCGCGGTCGATCAGGTATCGTCGCTACCGTTGCGGGATGATGGCTTCCGCGGTGCGGTGTGGATGCAGCCGGGCACGTATCGGGTGTCCGGTCAGATCCGGCTAAACGCCTCGGGCGTTGTCCTTCGCGGATCGGGGGCGACCGACGACGGCACCGTCGTCATCGCGACCGGCACCGACCGTCGTGCACTGATTGCCATCTCAAGTCCCGCAATGAGGGTGCTGGGCGACGAAGCGATTCGTATCGTCGACGACATCGTGCCCGTCGGTGCCACGGCCGTCACGTGCGCGCAGCTCGACGGATTATCGGTTGGCCAGACAATTCGAATTACAAGGCCGAGCACTGAGGCCTGGATCAAGGAGGTGGGGGCGGATGCATTTGGAGTGGGATGGCGTCCGGGTTCGCGCGATCTCGTTTGGGAACGCACGATTAAGGCGATTGACGGCAATACTGTGCGGTTCGAGGTATCGATCACTACGGCAATTGAACAGCGATTTGGCGGCGCGACCATCACGGTCGTTGAGGAGACCGGCCGCGTTGACCATGTGGGGATCGAGGACCTGCAATTGACTTCGGCATTCGACACAGACAACCCGTTCGATGAACAGCATGCATGGCACGGTGTCGTGGTAGACCGCGCCGAAGATAGTTGGATCCGGCGCGTGGCATTTAAGCACTTTGCCGGCGGAGCGGTTCGGCTGGCGGACGACACTCGGCAGGTTAGCGTGGAAGACTGCATTGCGTCGGAACCGGTTGCGGAGATTGGGGGTTTTCGGCGTCACACCTACGAGACGAATGGCCAGCAGACCCTGTTTCTTCGTTGTTGGTCGGAAGGTGGTTGCCGCGATTTTGTCGTCGGCCATTGCGTGTCTGGCCCCAATGCATTTGTGAATTGTTTCGCTCGCCATGCTCACGGTGACAGCGGACCAATCGGCAGCTGGGCCAATGGCGTGCTGTATGACAACGTACGGATCGATGGCGGTGGCTTGCATTTGCGCAATCAGTGGAGCGAGTATTCAGGCACTGGGTGGGCGGCGGCCAACTGCATGTTATGGCAATGTCGGGCAGCACAAATTGACTGCTTCCGGCCCCCAACGGCTCAAAACTGGGCCAACGGCATTTGGGCCGAACTGGCGGGTGACGGGTATATTGCCGGTAGAAGCGACGAGGCCGTGCCGATGAGCCTGTTCCAGGCACAATTGGCCGACCGGTTCGGTGCGAATGCCGCAAAACACATCGATCCGTTGCTGGGCAAAGACGTGAGTGCCACGAGTCCGACACTGGAGCAGGCGGCAGCATTCGTTGCACGGTCAAATGCTCCGGCAACACAATTGATCGACGTGATCCGTGAGAACATGCTCGCGCTCCGTGCCGATCTGCCACCCAACGCTACCGTGCCTATGGCACATCGTCCCAATAGCCAGGCGATACAAACGGAAACTTCGTCACCCATGTTGTTACAAAACGGTTGGCTCACCGTCGATGGCGCGATCAAGACAGGCGGTCGACTCAGCCCCACCTGGTGGCGGGGGACCATTCGGCCGGCCGAGGCAACATCGTTTGGACCGGCGATCACCCGCTTTTCTCCAGGGCGGTCTGGTATCGGGCTGACAGATGACATCGCGGACGTCATACGGTCCATGCACGAAAAGCATGTGGCCGTCTACGATCACCATTACGGGTTGTGGTACGATCGCCGGCGTGACGATCATTTGATGGTCCGTCGCGCTGACGGCAACGTCTGGCCACCGTTCTACGAACAGCCATTCGCCCGCACTGGAAAAGGAAAGGCATGGGATGGACTGAGCCTCTACGATCTCACGAAATACAATCCTTGGTATTGGAACCGACTGCACGAGTTTGCCAAGCAAGGCGAGCAATACGGCCTGGTCTTGATCCACCAGAATTACTTCCAACACAACATTCTCGAAGCAGGTGCCCATTGGGTCGACTGCCCGTGGCGCACGGTCAACAACGTCAACGATACTGATTTTCCTGAGCCACCACCGTTCATTGGCGACAAACGCATCTTTCTCGCACACCATTTCTATGACGTCACTCACCCTCAACGACGTCAACTGCACCGCGCCTATATCCGTCAATGCTTGGACAATTTTGCGGACTGCGGGAATGTCATCCAGATGACCAGCGGAGAATACACTGGGCCGCTCGAGTTTACACAATTCTGGCTGGACACCATTGTCGAATGGGAGCGAGAACACGGCAAGAACGTGATTGTCGGGCTGAGTTGTACGAAAGACGTTCAGGATGCGATCTTGAGCGACGGCGATCGATCACATCACGTTGACGTCGTCGATATCCGCTACTGGTCGTACCAGAACAACGGAGAAACGTTCGCACCCATGGGAGGCGCGAATATGGCACCGCGTCAACACATTCGGCAACTGCGTCCCAAACCCACATCGTTCGCATCGATCGTGCGCGCCGTGCGTGAGTATCGTCAACGATTTCCCGAAAAGGCTGTAACCTACTATGCCGATGCGATCAGTCCCGGCGGCCACGACGGGTGGGCCGTCGTGATCGGCGGTGGCTCGCTGGCCGACCTTCCTACCGGTACGCCCCGCGAATTGCTCGAGAGCATTCCCACAATGTTGCCGGCGGAAGACTCAAACGAACGACATGACCAATGGCTGTTGGCCAGTGCGGCTGGTGACGTGCTTATCTACCAAGCCGAATCGAGTGGCAACCTGGAGAATATCCCAATTAAGGTCGACAGGAGTTATACCGTTCGTTGGTTGGACACACAATCGGGCGAGATTGTCGCAACGCAACAAGCGGTCGGACGTGACGTCTTCAAGCTCAATCGACAAACCAATGTCGTGTGGCTAACCGTGGAATAGACGGTCACTTTTGACCTCGCAATCGTCTTACCACTCTTGCGTCGGAGCCTCCATCACCCCTTCGCGAAGTTTGCGTTGGGCCAGGGCCCAAATCGCTCGACGCTGCTTCTCCAGCGATTCGGATAGTAGCGTGGGGAGCGGCTCCAAGACCTTCATGGCTTGACGGGGACGTTCCTCGACCTGAACAAGGATTTGTGCCAGTTTCAGTCGAACGCTTTGAGTGCGGTCCGGCGCTCGCTTGATCAAGTCGACCATGAACGGCACCGAGTCGCTCCATCTTTTTTCGTGGTGCAAAAACTTGACCAGTGTGAGTAACTCCTTGTCAGCTAGCTGCCAGTACTTGTCACGCGCCTTCTCAGGTACCTTGTTGTAGATTGCCAGAGCCGCTTGCGTGTGTCCGGCGGCCAGGCATTGCCGGAACGAATTCAGCGCCATTTCCGCTTGGCTTTTTTGTTCTTCGCGTTGTACCTGCACACGTTGTCGATCGGCGGTTGATTTTCGGTCAACGGCCGCAGGTACATCCCCCATTACGGCCGCTGCCAACTTCGTGTTGGCAAAATACCGGCTAAATATGTCCCAGCCCTCACAGTCGACCCATTGCATCTTGAGCATTGCAACACCGACCGGTAGCCCGACAAGAATTCCAGCGATGTGCAGCACTTCGGAAGATACATCCAGCCCCCCTTGATGGATGAATTGGAGGACGACGAAGAATATCTGGAGGCCGACGTAAAACAGGCCAAACGCAAGCACGCTTAACTCCATCGTGCGGGAAAACACCCCCATGTAGAGAAAGCAATTCATGTTATTCGCCGGTGCCCATAAGATGGCAATGGTCAGCAGTCCAAAGATCGCGGACGACGCTCCCAACGCGGCCCCCTCCAGCCCCAGCACGAAGGCAAAGCTCTGCATCGCCGCACCATAGACGATGCCCAGAAACAGGTAGAGCGGTATAAAACGCTTCCAGCCGAGCTTTCCTTCTACGACCAGGCCAAATCCCCACAGAAAGAACATATTGCCGATCAGATGCATGGGTCCGGCATGAAGAAAATTCGTGGTTACCCATTGCACGGGATTGATGGTGTCAAACTGCAGCAGGTAGGGTTCGACGACATCGGCCCCATGGGTACCAATGGCCGCAATCATCATGCCGAAGACAAGCACATTGATGACAA
>JAGQPD010001025.1 GCA_020426865.1 Planctomycetales bacterium | reverse complement strand
AGCGATGGCGGGAACTTAAAGGCGCTCAGCCGCCGTGGAATCGATTTCCGATTGGACAATCGCGTGCCGAGTCAGTTTCAAGCCGGCAACGAACTGTACAGCAACAATCCGTACGACCGCGGGCATATGGCTCGGCGGGCAGATTTAACCTGGGGTCCGGTATCGGAAGCAAGGCGAGCAAACAAGGATTCGTTCTTCTTCACCAACATTACGCCACAAAACGAAACGTTCAACCAGTCGGGCATGGGTGGGGTTTGGGGTAAGCTGGAAAACGCGATCATGGAGGACGTCGAGGTAGAGGACCTTAGGGTGTCGGTGCTGGCGGGACCGGTGTTCAAGGACGATGACGTGGAATATCGTAGCGTGCAAATCCCCCGCAATTTTTGGAAGTTGATTGCATTTCGAGACACGGCGGATGATCGCTTTAAGGTTGCGGCGTACATCCTGGGGCAGAGCGTGATCGAGGCGTTGGACTTGAACGAATTTCGGCTCTACCACGTGTCACTGAACACCTTGTCGCACGAGACCGGCCTCTCTTTCGACGAGCTAACCGAGTTTGACACGTTCGATAACACTCGCGAGACGCTCGGCGGCCGCGGCGTGCGTGAGATTCGCCGGCGCGAGGACATTTTGTAGGACGTCTCGATGGGTATCGCAAGGCGATTTTGCGAGCACGGAGTCCAGTGATGGCAAAAAAGAAAATCAATCGGCGTGGCAGCGGTACGGCGACAACGTCGCTCGACCGTCTGCGGGTATGCGTCGAGCGGATTTTGCCAGACGAGATAGATACCGAGCGGACGGTGCGCCGCACCATCCGCAAGATGATGTTGGACGGGGCCGGGAAAAAGCTGAGTCGAGCCGAGCAAGCGTACCACAAGCGGATGGCAGTGGTGCGTTCGAAGAAGTGGGAGACCGGCCAGACGTTACGTTGTCGTTTTTTGCATGGCGATCCGGCCGTTCAGAAGAAAGTGGAGTCGATCGCGCACAAGTGGGAACAGCACGCGAATATTCAATTCAGGTTCATCGACAAAGGCGACGCCGAAATTCGGATCGCCTTTGCGTCTGGCAGCTCCTGGTCAGCGGTCGGGCGCGACGCGTTGAACCGCGACTATTTTCCGAAGTATCAGCCGACGATGAACTTTGGATGGCTCGACCGCGACACCGAACCCGACGAATACCAGCGCGTCGTGCTTCACGAATTCGGCCACGCCCTCGGCTGCCTGCACGAACATCAATCACCCACATTCCCCTACACCTGGAACGAAGAACGCGTCTACGCGTACTTCTCCGGCCCACCGAATTATTGGACGAAAAAGCAAATCGAACAGAACGTGCTAAGAAAATATTCCCCCGATGGTATCGCCGCAACGAAATATGACCCGAAGTCAATCATGTTGTATGTGTTTGATATTGAGTTGTTTAGCGGCAAACTTGCACCTACCGCACAAAACTGCAATTCCTCGAAAGTCGACAATTTGATGATGGCTGAGTTATATCCGTATTGAAATGCAGAAATTGTTCAGTGCCTAACTACTCACGTTCCGCACCCGAA
>JAGQPD010001024.1 GCA_020426865.1 Planctomycetales bacterium | reverse complement strand
TGGTGGAGCTATTGGTAGTGATTGCGATTATCGGGTTGCTCGTGGCGTTGCTATTACCAGCCGTCAATGCCGCGCGTGAGGCAGCACGCCGGACGCAATGCATCAATCAGCTTCGACAATTGGGGCTGGCTTCGATCAATCATGCGGATACACATGGCAACTTCCCAACCGGTGGTTGGGGGTGGTGGTGGGTCGGCGATGCCGATCGCGGGTTCGGACCCGACCAGCCCGGCGGTTGGCTCTTCAATGTGTTGCCATTCGTGGAAGAGAACAACGGGCACGACCGTGTGAAAGATGGGAATCCCGACACGGCGAATCAGGTCCAGTTGGATGCTGCTCGAGATCTCTGCAAGTCGCCGATTGCCTTGATCAGTTGTCCATCGCGTCGATACAACGGCCAGTTTGGTTTCCCCAAGCCAACGGACGGCACGTTCATCGGTTACAACGCGTCTCGAAATCAGGACGGGGAGAACTTTGCGGCTCGCACCGACTACGCGATCAACTGCGGCGATCAAGCTAATAACGAATATGGTTCTTCGCAATGGCCGTCCAGCATCGCCGCGATGAAGACATTTCGTTTCACTGATCCGGCTGGCACGCTTACGGGCGTCAGTTTTTACCGGAGCGACGTGACAACTGCGGACATGGCTGGTGACGGGACGAGCAAGACGTATTTGATAGGTGAAAAGTACCTAAACCCCAACAACTATGAAACAGGATCGGATCCGGGTGACAACGAGACCTGGAACACCGGTTACAATAACGACAATTTCCGCAATGCGTTTGACCCGCCGCTGCAGGACCGTGTTGGTTTTCAGTCGACAACTCGCTTTGGCAGCGTCCATGCCGCGGGTTTCAACATGGTCTTCTGCGATGGCCACGTGCAATTGGTCAACTATGACATCCATCCGATCAATCACAAACGGTTTGCCAACATCGACGACGGTCTGCCGGTGTCGATGGACGAGGACCCGGTTGTTGGCACCGGTGGCGTCCGTTAACGAGGTCGTCGGATCTGTCGTATCGATGATGGTTCGATCACATGATGGCCGCATCTTTGCCGTCGGCAGGGGTGCGGTCATGGTGATTTAGGCTCTGAGTTTTTCGTCCGCGAAAGACGGTTCAAAAGAGGAAAGGAGACGGCGTGCGCGAGATGGCATTTGTCGGTGGGGCTCGTCCCCAAAGTGGATGGCCCTGTTGTGGATGGCCCTGTTGTGGATGGCTTTGTGTTGGTTTGTTCCTGGTTGGTTGTAGCCAGTCGTCCTCGAAGTTGACTCCTCCCGAAATCGATCCTGCCGGCATCGCACAGGCCGCGATGGACAGCTACGACGCGGACAAGAATGGCAGTTTGAGCAAATCGGAGTTGGCCAAGTGTCCGGGGTTACTCAGTGCGCTGGCCGAGTACGACACGGACAAGAACAACGCAATCTCGGCTGAGGAAATATCGACGCGAATGCAGAAGACACTCGACAGCGGCATCGGTCGATTGGAGTTTACGGTGCGGGTGCTGTCGCAAGGTCGAACGGTGCAGAACGCGGTTGTCAAATTCGTACCCGATCCGATTATGGGCGGTGCGATCTTGCCCGCCGAGGGGACGACGGACTATGACGGAAATGCGTCGCCTGTGGCCAATCCATCGGATGGCCTGCCGGGTATCCAGTTTGGCATCTATCGTGTGGAGATCACCCATCCGCAACTGAAATTACCGGCCAAGTACAATACGAGCACGACGCTAGGGGTGGAGGTATCACCGCTTTCCCGCGAGAACACAGTGGACTTCAAGTTGTAACAGGATGTCATCCGGCTTTCGCGTCGTACGAAATGGCGACGCTGGTCTGAGCACGAATGGTGAGTTGGCATGACGCCGGAGCAGTTTGCCACGCTTGATGCGGTTTCCTTGTCGTCCTGGCTGCGATCGGGTCGCTGCTCGGCCTTGGAACTGACACATGCTGCCATCGATCGCATAGAGCAAACCAATGGGGTGCTCAATGCTGTGGTCACCAAAGCTTATGACGCGGCAATAGCAGCTGCGAAAAAGGCGGACGATGCCGCTGGCAGCGGGCAGTGGCTTGGGCCGTTGCACGGGATTCCGATTCTGATCAAGGATCTGTTCGATTTTCGGCAGGGGATCCGCAATACGTTTGGGTGTCGGGCCACGAAGGAGTTTGTGCCTGACACGACGATGACGCATATTGCGCGGCTTGAAGAAGCCGGTGCCGTGATTGTGGGGAAAACAAACACGCCAGAATTCGGTCACAAGGGGATCACCGACAATCTGCTTTTTGGACCAACCGCGACCCCGTTTGATCACAGCCGCAACGCGGGAGGTTCGTCGGGTGGTAGTGCGGCGGCTGTTGCTGCCGGGATGGTGCCGCTGGCGCAAGGGTCCGATGCCGGTGGCTCGATTCGAATCCCTGCTGCGTGGTGCGGAGTCTTAGGGGTCAAGCTGTCGTTTGGGCGAGTTCCCAACACTGGCAGTGTCAATGCCTTTGGAAGCGGAGCCCCGTTTGTGCATGCCGGACCGCTGGCACGAACGGTTCGCGACGCTGCCTTAATGGCCCAAATCATGGCCGGACCGCACTCCGGGGATCCGTTGAGCGTGCCCGTCGCTGAC
>JAGQPD010001023.1 GCA_020426865.1 Planctomycetales bacterium | reverse complement strand
GCTCATTATTAGCATATCCAAGCGTTTGTCGAACATAATAATGAAGTCCAACACCCTTCCCGCGGTGCATATGTCCTTGCATTCGTATGAGATTTTCCGAATTATCACTGCCATCGAGCATCCTCCACCAGATATGATGGTCCTCAAACTTGTAAATGACAGCGTCGTCCAAATGCCGTGCATCCTCTACGAAGTCAATTAGCCACACTCCTTTTTTACTTTTTCGATATACTGCCGACCATCCAGCAGGGATTACTGGCAAGACGCCGGCGAGCGCAAAGAGGTTTCCGTTGGATGCTTCGGCAATCGACATCCCAATATCCAGCGGTTCGTTGGCAATCGAAACGGCGACCTGAAGCCCGTTGATTGCTGTCGCATATGAGCGGACCGCACCCGAAATCTGTGCATTGGCGAGTTTTCCGCGTAACTCGATGACCTCGCAATCGCGGAGACCGCGTCGTACAAAATACGAGCCAAGAGCGCCTTCTGATAGGGCTTGGTTTAAGAGTTCAACAGCCTGGAAGATGTTTGCGTCTTCTTCAATCCAGATGAATGGAGCGGCTGTGGTCCCTCCACCCCAAGGATCCCACTTTGTGTCGCTGTACCACCAGTTCCCCCAAACATCATCCGCAATTATTGTCCCGCCGGCGCGATCGAAGAGGTCAAGTACCTGTTCACCGTCCTCTCCATATAGAAAAAGGTACAAGAACCTCAGTTGATCAATTGTCCAACTACGCGCAAGTCCTACAGGATCAGAACTAGAAATAGGCGAATTTTCAACATAACCGCTAAGATTCGCATCCCCTCCCGCGAACCCGATCGGGTCCTCGCTGATCAAGCGACCAGTCTGTGCGTCGTACCATCTGTGCAGATGATTTCCCCGCCATCCGTTCCCATCCAGATTTGCCCCGACAGATCTTCACGGATATCTACTAGATCATATCGGGCGCCGGCTCGTGCCGGTGGCCGTGGATACTGACTAATGGTATCGGGAAACACTTCTATGTTCGCAAGCGATGTGACAGACGCATCAGTGCCAATTTCCAGGTCCGGACTCGTATAGAGCGTCGGTTGCGAATCCTGTATTTGGACTGCCCCGCGCGACGTGGCAAGCCAGATTGATCCATCGCGACTGGCAACGACCTTGCGAATCTCCCAACCGTCATCTCGAGAATCTTTGGGAAAAACGCGCGACCAGGTTCCGTCATTGTACTTGACAACGCCGTCGGACACGGCCACCATCATCTTTCCATCCGGACCGCAACAAAGAGACACTATGTTGCCATCAGGGTTACCTGGCTCCGTGTGCCATCGCCAGTCATAACCGTCACACGTCCAGACGCCGTCGAGAGTACCAAACCACAACACGCCATCGGGCGACTGTGCCATACACTGGGCCCCAAGTCCACTTAGCTCGGGGAAGGTTCGCCACCGCCACGGCTCAACCATCGCGTCCGCGTATACCAGCTCATAAGTACGGCCACATCGCTGTTATACACGGACCCCCGGGTCGAATTCAATGTATTAAGCGAATCTGTATTGCCTACACGGCATCCTTGATGCCCCAAATCTACATTTCTGGACGGAACCACCATAGCCCCCGCGAATGGTACCAGTTCCTTGCCAGATGATATTCGTCAGTTACAATGTTCTCTGGTCGCTGATTTTTTCGCCTTTCCGTTGCAGTTTGTCGACTAAGTCATACCATCATTGAAAAAAGACTAAGACGTGTTTACCCCGTCATGGACAGCGTGTGCCGCATGCAAAGAATTGCCCGAATCATTCGCTTCTTGCTGCCAACTTTTTGCATTGCTGTTGCGTATTGCATTGCCTTCGCGTTGATTTCGGCTTTCGATCGTGCCGATGCGGAAAACGCCGATCAGGGGGAACCCACGCAAACGCGATTCGTGCCCGCTCGGCAACCTGACGCCGACCTTGCGCCGGACGACGTCGTGCGGATACAAGTGGCGGGACTCGGTTGCGACGACCTTACCCAAGGGATTCGTCAGTGTATGACTTTCGCGTCGCCAGACAATGTGGCCGTGACCGGCCCGATCGAACGTTTTGGTCGCATGGTGCGATCCGAACCGTACGTGTTCCTGACGTCGCCAGACCGAATATTGATCGGACATCCCAGGTTTGCCGAAGGACGAGCGCGCGTTTTGGTAACATTAGTCAAGGACCGGCAATTCCATTTTTTTGTGTGGGTGCTGTCCAAACAGACGCTTGCGCCGTTCGAGGACTGCTGGATGACCGACGGGGTATTTCCCGTCCGCTCGTACAATGACCAAGATGGATCCAATCGAACGCTGGGGGACGTTATCTGACAAGCCTGGTCCAAAATTGAGTTCTTCAACCAGCCAGACTCTGCGACAATTTGTGAATTTGCTCCCCCCGCTGCATCGGATCCGTTGTCCAAGACGTAGATACTCTTGGACACCGCCCATGGAAACCGCCGAGACAGTTAGACCTACAGGCCATCGAACGCACGAAATTGAATATGTGACGGAGGAGAATCGCAGCTGTATGGACGATGCGGAACTCCTCGCTGCGGTCACCGAGGGTGATCCGGACGCATTTCGCCAATTTTTTCGGCGATATTCGGCCGAATCACTCGCTTTAGCACGTCGTATTCTGCGAAACTGGCAAGACGCCGAAGACGTGGTATCGGAAGCTTTCCTCGAACTGTGGAACAAACGCAGCCGATATGATGGTAGTCGAGCGAAACCGAGGGCATACCTGTTAATGTTGGTACGGTCCCGTGCGATAGATCGTTACCGGGCCCAGGTCCGGAATCAAAATCACTCCAATGCTCTAATTGCGATGGTAGAGGCGAATACAAGTTCACTTTTCGAAGAGAATTCACCGAGTGAGGACCTGATACGATCGGAAGCGGAAGTCCGGGCGTGCCAAGCATTGGGAGATCTTGATCAGGAGCAACGCATGGCCCTGGAACTCACATTCTACGAGGGACTGTCGCATTCACAAGTTGCATCGCGACTGAATCTTCCATTGGGAACCGTGAAGTCACACATTCGACGAGGTCTCGCCAAACTGCAGAAGGCCTTGAAGACTCACGCCTCGGGAGATTCGTAAGCATGGACTGTAACGAATTCAATCGCCTCGTGGTCGACCTGGGGCCCGATAACGGCCTGCCACCGGAGCTCGAACAGCACCGAGCCGCGTGTCAGCATTGCGATGAACAGTATCACATCATGCAGGAAGCGTGGCTGCTGATCCCGCAATCCCTGCCGCGGCCACTTGTGCGACCAGATTTCGAAGCATTGGTTATGCAACAAGTCCTTGACGGGCAACAGGTCGTGGTCAGCCAACCAGCGAGGCCGATGTGGACGCATGGGGTCTTGAAGTATGTGCTTGCCGCCAGTGTGCTTGTGGCGCTGCTAACGGGGACGATTCTCGGTCCGCGGTTGTTTTACCCACAGGCACCGTCTGCAGACAGCGACTTGAAACAAGTCAGAGAGTTCGCTCGCCAGCTTGGCCGTCTAAAGGAGCTGGATCAGGCCTTTTCCACACCCGATATCCGCTACGTTTCCCTCCACGCCGCGGGGAACAACGATCGCGTTGAGGGCTATCTGTTATACGACATGATCTCCCACGAGGGACACTTTTTCGCGTACGATCTGCCAGCTAATTCTGGACACCTTTACAAGTTGTGGTTGATCGATCAACAAGGAATGGTGTTCAGTTCCGTAAGTATTGATGTCGACGACCGCCAATTGGGAGCGGCGATTGTGGCACTCCCGGAAGAGCTCTCGTCAATTCGAGAGGTCATTGTGACTTCGGAAACAGACGCGGAGTCCACTACCCCATCAACCGAAATAAGAATGCTCGCCTCGGTGCCCACCGAGTGACTCTATTTGGTTCTCACTTGGCCGCGCATCGGTCAAGTTGGTCGATGAACGACCACCGCGAATTCTCGACAATTCTTTTGGTTTTCATCAAAGGCTGCATCCACCGAACGCGGCGCTTCGTACACATGGTGTCGTCTCGATGATCCTACTGCGTTTTGTCTGCCGGCACGTCCGTCATCAACTCGGGTCTGATCATCACGTCACGTCAAAGTGTAACCAGATCCAAGAGAGACCAACCATGATGTACCGATCTACTGCAGTGACCTTCGTCCTGCTGCTCTCTACTGCAGCTTCCGGCGAGCAACTCGTGGCTTTAGTCGAACCGGTTGTAGGCGAACAATTGCTTTACGTGTTCGACAGCGCAACCCCCGCAGTCGGCGCGACAGCCGTCATTTCCGGCCTCGGCAATTCCGAGCAGCTACTTGCAATCGATTATCGACCGCTGACCGGCGAGCTCTACGGGTTGAGTAGCGGTAGTGCGATCTATACGATCGCAGCGTCGACGGGGATTGCAACCAAAGTCGGCTCGGGGTTTACGGACGCCCTCAACGGTGGCAACTTCGGCTTCGACTTCAATCCTGTCATTGACCGAATTCGTATCGTCAGCGATGCCGACCAGAACCTGGTTGCCCACCCAGATACCGGAAATGCCAATGTGGCGACGACATTTGCGGTTGCGTACGGTACGGGAGACGTGAATGAGGGAGCACAACCCAACGTCGTCCACCACGCCTACGACGGAGTCGTATTCGGCGCGCTGGCAACCTCCACGCAGCTGCGCGCCATCGATTCAAATCTTGATATCCTTGTTTCCCAAGCGAACAATGCTGGGACTCTGGGGACGATCGGTCCGCTTGGAGTTGATGCGGAAGACATCGGAGGATTCGACATTGCCACAACGGGCAACGCCTTTGCCGCCATGTCTGACGGCGTTGGAAGTGTGACATCGACACTCTACTCCATCGACCTTGACACGGGCGCCGCCACGTCTATCGGGGCGATTCCGTACACCGTTTGGGGTTTGGCAGCCAATCCGGTACCGGAACCCAATTCGTTAGGTTTGCTGACGTTCCTGACTTTGGTAACCATGTCGTATCTCCGAACGCGTTAGGAGGAAGAATGTTATTTCACGCTCGATCACTTGCATTGTTTTTTGCATCAATCCTGATTTCCGCAGCGACGCTTCGCGCGGCGGACCATCTGGATGCGCCGGCATTGGACGGAGACGGCCAGGTCGACGTGAATGATCTGTACGCGTTCCAGTCGCCGTCCAATCCTGACAATGCTGTGCTGATTATGACCGTCAATCCGTTCGCAGGCGCTATCAGCCCAACAGACTTTGGCACTGATGTTGACTATGAGCTACAAGTCGATAGCAACGGAGATGCAATGGCGGACATTACTTACCGCACGAGATTCTCACCGTCAGCTAATGGTCAGGATCTTTTTGTTTGGCGGGATTCCGAGACGCTTGGAACCGGAACGGTTGGGACAGATATTGCGTTGGCCGGTGGAGGAATGATCCGAGCGGGCGTCTTCGATGACCCCTTCTTCTTCGACCTGGCCGGGTTTCGAAATGGCTTTGCCTTTACCGGGGAGGACTCTTTCGCAGGCGCCAACGTGTCAGCGATCATCCTCGAGATACCTCGATCCGAACTCGGTAGCTCGAATGTCGGCGTGTGGGCTCGAACCACTCGCAGCGGAATCCAACAAGATCGGATGGGGCGTCCGGCGATCAACACGGCCTTGATTCCGGCAGCTCGAAAGAACGACTTCAATGTCGGAGAACCGAAAGACGATGCTGCCAACTTCGGCGCTGAAGTGATGGCAGCGATTGAAGGGTTGAGCAATACTCAAAATGCCGCGGACTTGACCCCTGTTCTGCTTCCCGACATCTTGACTTTTGATACGTCCAGTAGCTCGGGATTCCTTAACGGACGCAGATTGACCGATGATGTCATTGATGCCGAACTTCAACTTTTGTCGGCGGGGGCCGTCGTTGGCGACGGAGTTGACGCCAACGACCAGGCGTTCTCGAACGCATTTCCGTATCTTGCACCACAAAACGTCCCTGAACCGTCCGGTGGACTGGTAGTTATGGGCCTCGCCGCCCTAACGTTTTATGGACATCGCAGGCGGCCTTCTGCTACCAGCTCCTGGGTCTAATGATCGTGGTTTCCCATGTTGATTCCTGCGAGGCAACGAATACTTCGTCTCATTAGCCGCTGCCATCGGTTGCTGCTTGCCATCGCAATTGCGGGGCAGACTGCCACAGGATTGGCCGGTAGCCCACCGACGATACCCCAATCCGATGATGCGGTACTAGAGGTACTCCCCACCTCGTTCCGAGGTAACGCCAGCGAATTGAGGAAGTTAAGGGAACAACTAGCAATGCACCCCAATGACGCTGACATGGCATCTTTAGTGGCGAAGCACTACATCACAATTGGTAGCGAGGAGGGTGACCCGCGCTTCTTTGGTTATGCGAGGGCTGCCCTCGATTCCTGGTGGAACATGAGTTCGCCACCAGCTACCGTATTGCGATTGCGTGCCAAACTGCACGAGAAGGACCATCAGTATGATGACGCCCTGATCGATCTCGATCAACTGCTAGTTCGTTACCCGCGAAACGCCCAAGCCTATATTGAGATGATAAACATCTACCGGGTTCAAGGGAGATATGACGAGGCGTGGCAAACGCACCAACGACTTGAGACCTTTGCAGAACCCTTTGTTGCATCACTTTGCCGCATTCCACTCGAAGGGGCAACGGGTAACGCTGAAAGAGCCTATGCTGAAGCGGAAAGAATATTGCCATTGGCACAGTCAAAGTGGCCAAGTACCGTTCGCTGGATTGTGACCATGCAAGCGCAGCTTGCCATGGCCCTGGGACACGTTCCTGAAGCAGAAGGTCACTTTAAAACTGGTTTGAAGCTGACTCCCAATGACAGATACCTGTTACGTGAGTATGCGGATTTTCTACTCGACCACGGGCGAGCCCGCGAAGTCCCCATGCTTCTCGATGCCCATACAAACGATAACGGCGTGTTATTGAGTCTCTCGATCGCTGCTCATAGGCTTGACGATTCCGGATTGGCACGGCGCACGAAAAAGGAACTGCAAAGTCGATTCGACGAAATCCGCCTCAGGGGTGGCGATACCCATGGCAAATACGAGGCGCGCTTCGAATTGGAAGTGAAGGGAAATGCCGGGCAAGCACTTCGCATTGCCCTGTCGAATTGGGAAAACCAAAAGGACGTGCGAGATTCTCGCAATGTCTTGGAAGCGGCGATAGCAGCCAATATGCCCACTGCGGCACAGCCAGTTGTCGATTTCCTCGAGCGTCACAACACTCAGGACGTCCAATTACAACGGCTGGTTCAAGAACTGAAACGACAATGACATGATATCCGTTCGTATCGTACTCGGGTGCTGCCTTCTTCTGCTTGGCCTACCCAACAGTTGCCTTGGCCACAAACCAAGTGACAGCTACTTACGAATCGAACTCCAGGGCGACTCCTTCGTGACAGAATGGGACATCGCTCTCAAAGATCTTGAAATCCTAGTCGGCCTCGACGCAGACCAAGATGGCAATATCACCTGGCGAGAACTTCGCCACCAGCGGCAAGCCATTGTTGCACATGCCATCAGCCGGATCCAATTCACCGCAGACGGTGTTGAATGCTGTCCCCGTATTCGCGATTTGTTGGTGTGTACGCATAGCGACGGTGCCTATGCCGTCCTGTTGATCGACACGAATTGCCCACCCAAACCGCGTTCCTTGAAAATCTGCTACAGTCTGCTCTTCGATGTCGACCCGACGCACCGTGGCCTGATCCTGTTCAATGACGGTCAACAGGTTACAACTCATATTCTAAGCCCGAATGCCAACACCGTGGAAATTCGTCCCGGACGCGCCACATCGGCAACTCCACTTGCAGAATTCTTTCGTGAAGGTATTTGGCATATCTGGATTGGGTTCGACCACATTCTTTTTTTGCTTACGCTATTGGCTCCCGCCGTCGTCGTTTCGAAGGATGGAACGTAGTGCTCCGTGCCGACCTTTCGCCCTGCGTGGACGTCTGTCCTAAAGGTCGTCACAATGTTCACGCTCGCACATTCCATCACTCTCTGGCTCGCTGTCATGCAATACGTCACAATCCCAGGATCGATGGTGGAATCGGCGATTGCGTTTTCGATCATCGTCAGCGCGTGCCTCAACCTATTCCGGGTTTCTACTTTGCCAAGCTGGACCGTGGCGTTTGGGTTTGGACTGATCCACGGCTTCGGATTTGCCAATGTCTTGAGTGACTTGGGACTTCGTCACCTCGCTTTAGCTTCGTCGTTGCTCGGATTTAACTTGGGCGTCGAAGTCGGCCAACTGGCCATTGTGCTGGTTGTTCTCCCCCTCTTGTTCCTGCTGCGAGATTCGAAGCTATATCACTGGGGAATCTTGCGCGGCGGCTCCGTGCTGGTAGCTGTCGTCGCCGCCGTTTGGATGTACGAGCGAATACTAAACGTCGAAATCTTGCCCTTTTGACTTGCACCGGGCACCGAGCGGTTTACTGGTCCTTCCTTGGGATCGCCAGCCACTTTGCCGCCACTTCCCCCGTGCCGCCGTCGATGATATGAATGGTCCCTTCGAAATCTCCGTAGCAGAATCGATTGTCGTTTAGCCCTATCAGGCTCACGATCGGTACAGCGTCCTTGAGTAGCTCTCGCCGCATTTTCCCCTCAAGATGTTCGTGGACTCGCACACAGCCGCCAAGCGTGCTGGTTACCAGCTCCGAATCATTGCCACAAAGCAGTCCGGTGAAACTTGTCGCAAACCCCGAAACCTTGCCGACCTCCTTGCCATCCTCGATATTCCACTTCCGCAGCTGCAAATCGTCACCAGCGCTGACAACCTGCTGCGCTCCGTCGACAAACAACGCCCGGATGACGTTCTTGCCGTGCCCCCGAAATGTCACGATCCCTTGTCGCTTCTCCACGTCATACACCTTTGCCGTTTTGTCTCGGCTGGCGGTTACCACATACTGGCCGTTTTGCGACCACCTGACATCATTGATCCAATCAGCGTGATCTTTCCACTGCCGATTCAGTGTGTATGACTCGCCGTCAACGTCCAAAAGATAGAGCTCGGCGGTGGCCCCTCCGGCTGCCAGTTTCTTGCCATCGGGCGAATACGCCACCGTCAATAATTCGTCTTCCGTAACCGCCAGGCTGTGCAACATCTGCCCGCTTTCCACGGCAAAGATTTGCAATTCTCCGATTTGACCGGGCGTGCCACTGCAAGCCGCCAGCTGTTTACCCGTCGGATCGAATGCCAACGCGTTGACGCGTTCCGCCACGTCGGTAAACCTATGAACAAGCATCCCGTCGTCAAGCGACCACAACAGAATCTCATGATATCCGCCACTGGCGAGCCATTTGCCGTTGGGATGCGCAGCAAGTGCAATGACGGGCACTGGCACTGGGTAGCATTCCGGCGGCTTAGGCTGCGTTTGCCGCGGCATGACACGAATCAGCGGCGCATCGCCATCGACACCGTCGTCGAGCCGAGCACCCAAGTCAACCCACTTCTCGATCAGCTCCAGTTCTTGCTCTGTAAGTGGATCGGCGTCCTTGGGCATTGAGCCGTCACGCAACAGCTGACACAGTAGTGAATCGCCACTGTCGCCCGGAACGATGGCCACGCCTGACTCTCCTTTCGACAGCACTGCCCGATAGCTCGTCACGCGAAAGCCCCCTTCCGCAAGGCGATCGTTGTGACAGGCTCGACATCTGTGGAATAGGACAGGCGCAATTTCTCGAGTGAAAGAGACCGATGCGTCCCCACGCTCAACGGGCAGACTGGATGTAGACAGACTGGAAGTAGAAACTCCTTCCGCCTCTTCCGCTATGCACGTTGTCCGTGATAACAGAGCCAGCAGCAGACAGCACAAGAGCCACGAGATCGTCCGCCACAACGACCACCTGTTACAGCACGAGGCAACGCCAATAGGTGGCAATGTCCGGTAACTTGGCATCGTCATTTTGCTAACCAGTCTGTTTGATATCAAATGATGATGTCCGTGATCGGGTTGCCAGCGATGGCCAGTGGCCGATTGGCCACATCGTAGACCTCCGTTTGCGGGTTGATCCCCAACAGCGTATAGACAGTGGCTGCGAGATCTTCCGGACGGACAGGGTCGCGATCGGGGTACATCCCTTCCTTGTCCGAGGCACCATAGACATAGCCGCGTTTGACACCTCCGCCGGCCAGCAATGCCGTGTAGCAGTTTGGCCAGTGGTCACGACTTTGATTATCGTTGATGCGTGGCGTCCGCCCGAATTCGCCCATCCACAGCACGAGCGTATCGTCGATCATCCCCCGCTGCTCGAGGTCATCCAAAAGTGCCGGCAGCGTTTGGTCGGTCATTGGATGCTGGTACTTGTCGACGATTTCGAACATCCGAGTATTGTCGAAGCCGTGCGTATCCCATCCGCCGTCGTCGACTCGTTTTCCGCCAATCGACCGGGAAAAATAGACCGTTACGAATTTTACACCAGCCTCCGCCAACCGTCGTGCCAGTAGACAACTTTGCCCGTACGTCGTGCGACCATAACGATCGCGAACTTGTTCCGATTCACTTTCGATATCAAATGCGTCCCGCACTTGCGTGGACGTGAGCATGGCGATGGCCTTTTCGTAGTAGTCATCGAATCCATGAACGTCCAACGATCGTTCCAGCAGATTGGTTTGCTGGTCGATCAACCGTTGTAATTCTCTCCGGCGCTGCATCCGATCCACTTCCAAATCGCGCGGTAAACTCAATTCCGGCAAGCGAAAATGCGTACCGTTTGGGTCGGACGTAAAGAAGAACGGATCGTGCTTTTGCCCGAGAAAGCTCGCCTGCTGCCCAGGTGTCGCAGACCCGTCAGCAATAACGTATGGATAGGAAACAAATGTGGGAAGTTCATTTCGATTGGGAGCCAAGGCATCGACAACGGACCCGTAGGGGGGCCATAAATCGGGGGAACTTCGCAAACGCTGATCGTCCGTCGGCGGTGCATGACCGGTCAGTGCGTAGTAACCGGCCGAGTTGTGATTTTTCATCGTGTGCGTCATGCTGCGAATGAGTGTCACTCGATCCATTCGCTTGGCCATTTCCGGAAAATGCTCACACACGGGCAGCCCGGGAACGACACTCGATATCGGCTTTAGCGGTCCCCGCATTTCGGCCGGCGCGTCGGGCTTCATGT
>JAGQPD010001022.1 GCA_020426865.1 Planctomycetales bacterium | reverse complement strand
CAGCCGGATGCCGTCGAGGTCCAGCATGGCTATGTTTTCGATGAAAGTAGCCGGACATCGTGGAGCAGTAACGAGGGTCGCAATAAATACGATTCCGCGACCGGCACATACGTGCTGCAAGTCAGCGAGCAGTACCCGTACAAGCGGGTCCTCCGTTTTCGTGTTAGCAACTACGAAGACGTCGTCGTCGACTTTCCTGATGACGCGGACGGTCCACAGATGATCGACGTCGTTTTCAAGCCGCTGGAAATGTTTGGAACCCGCGTGGTCGACGCAGATACCGGTGTGGCACTTAGTAATGTCGTTGTGGCTTTTGTGTCGCCCAATGATCAGATGCGTTTGGATCACTACGTCAACTTTGGCGATATTTCTCGCGGTGTCACGCAGTTTACGGGACGAAAATCGATGACGAATGAGGATGGCAAGTTTAAGCTGCCGCGATCGGGGGTTAATGACGAGACCGTGCTGGTTGCCATTCGTCCGGACAACGGTTTCGTTTGCGTGCGAAATGTAGCTGGACTCGTCGCGTCGAAGGATTGGGAACTGCCGTTTCCAGCGTCGGCCAATATCGAGGGTGTGATTACGGCGGGAGGCAAGCCGTGTGCGGGGGAGCGGATTCGGGTGGAGTGGATTGCGCCGACGAGTCAAAACTCGCGTCACGACTTTCCGTTCGGTTTTGGCGGACAGTTGCAAGCCGACAATCAAGGGCGTTTCACGGCCAAGGGCGTGGGACCTGGTCGGTATTCGATCATGCGGGTACGTCACTTCAATTTTCCCGATGGAACCGGGATGTCCACCTACATCTCACCAAGGCAGGAAATTGTCGTTCCACCAGGGAAAACGGTGAAATGTGATGTTTCGCGACCGGCTGGATTGTCCTTGACGGCTCAGGCCGTCGACCCGAACAACCAGCCATTGCCCAATGTCATCATCACAATCTACGGCAGTGAAGATTATAGTGACGTTGTCGAAATGGTATTGACCGATTCCGAAGGGCGGTTTGCGGCGGAGCACCTGCCAGAGGCGACCTTGACGATGCGCATTCGCCCGATGGGAATCAATCGAGCTCAACCTGCTTTTGACGGCGAATCGCAATTTAGCCTGAAGGAAGACACAACCGATGCTGTGATTCGGTTTCGCCCTGGCGAGATGCGGCTTCGCGGGCCAGGTTTCGCTCGCCTGGCGGACGCCGCACTCCCGAACAACGAGCAACAAGCCGACGGTCAGGCCGACGACGACAAAGACAAGGTGCATGTGCGAGGACAGATTACCGATCGTTCCGCCGTCGCACTTCCGTTGTCTTTGACGGTAGTGTGCCTGAGTGAAACTGGCGAGACATTTTCGGCGACGTCGCAGAACGATGGAACCTTCCAGTTGAAGTTACTTCCGGGGCGATACGTTGCGAGGATTAATGACGCACCAGGATTCTATCAGTTCAGTGCGACGACATTTGAGGTGAAGCAGGCCGGACCGCAAGATTTATTTACCATTGCTGTCGCACCCGCGATCTCGCTGTTTGGAAGTGTCACCACGAGTACGGGCGAACCGGCAATCGGTGCCGTCGTCTACGTTGACGGCATGCGCGAGCCCGCTCGTACGAACGAGCAAGGACAATTCGTCTTGCCCGACGTGCCGCCGCGTCCAGACCTTGTCGTCCGCGCCGGCGATGCCACGGGCACGCTTGTCGGTGTGTTACCGTTGGCGAATGTCGAGCAGATCGGTCCGCTGCAGTTATCGATCGGAAAGTCATTCACGTCCGACGGAAAGTTCGGCCCAGGATGCGAAGTGCCAGACATTCGGTTGGCCAGCATCAAGTCGCTTGATCCTGACAGAAAGAATGCCGACGAACAATTGAAGCCGTGGCGATTCAACGAGGTAGACAACACGCTAGTCGTCTTTGCGGAGCTCTGGAATCCGGCTGGTCGTAAGTTCGCGCTCGATGCTGCTCAATGGGCACACGACCATGTAGCGGATCTGGTCGTGATCAGCAGTGACTGGAGCGTGCGGATTGCTGCGAGATACGCGACCGAGCTGGGTGACAATCCGCCGCCGGTGCATTGGGGTGGTCCCGGCGGGGCCGAGGCCGACAGATGGCGTTTTGCCGGCGGCAACCAGTGCTACCTGGTCTCCCCGCGCCGTGTCTTTCTCAGTTGCCCTCCACAAGGAGAGATGCCGTAGCAACGATGACGTATTGCTGGACGCCACATGGCATCAACTGTGCATCTGCCCCGTTCCGTACGATTCGAAAGCGTCGACATAATGCTTGATGGTCGGCTTTCGCTGGCCATCGGGCCAGACGATCGCCACGATATCGTACCGCGATTTCGCTTGCAATAGCCGATTGCGTTTTTGAAACGCCAACGCTGTGCGGGTGATCCGCTTTTGCTTTTCAAGTGTCACGGCGGTGGCGGGGCTGTCGCCATAGTCACGTTTCCGCGTCTTGACCTCGACAAAAACTACCACGCGTTTGTGGACGGCAATGATGTCAATCTCGCCATGTTGATCGTGGTAACCGCGGTGAATGATCTTATAGCCTTTGCGGCGCAATAGCCGTGTCGCAGCATCTTCGCCCCGTTGTCCGAGTGAGCGCGGCGGAAACAATGCCGCGCTCAGCCATTGCTGAACCTTCTGGTACCCACTGAGAATGCTGTCAAGCACGTGGCACCTGCGGAGTCGTGTAGTCACTAGTTGACGCGGCGTTCCTTCAAACGCACGGCCTTACCAACGCGGTCGCGCAAGAAATACAACTTCGCTCGGCGCACCACGCCCTTCCGCTTGACTTCCACCTTGTCGACTCTCGGCGAATGAACAGGGAATTTGCGCTCGACACCCTCGCCGGCCACGATCCGGCGGACGGTGAACATTTCGCGAGTTCCCGCACCGCTGCGAGCGATAACCGTGCCGCTGAAGATCTGAATGCGCTCCTTGTCCCCTTCCATGATCTTCGTATGGACGTCAACCGTATCGCCGATCTCGAAATCAGGCGGTTCAGGCTTCAAGTATTCCTTCTCAACTAATCCCATAATGACATGGCTCATAATATCACCTCACTACTTTCGTTTCGGCAGTTTTCTTTTGTTTGGTGTTGTCGAAATGTTGTCAATGTTGATCGCCAGATTGCTGGCTTATGCTCTCGTGTGTTCGTCGTCGTTCTCGTCGTCCTTCTGCCGCAGCAGATCGGCACGCCTCGCTTGCGTTTTCAAGAGGCTTTGTTGATCGCGCCATCGAGCGATCTGGCCGTGGTCGCCACTGAGCAACACATCGGGAACGCGATGGCCGCGGTAATCGCGAGGTCGCGTGTATTGATTGCACTCTAACCCGCCACCGTTTCGTGTAAACGAATCGTCCTGGCTGCTCCTTTCGTCTCCCAATACCCCTGGCACCAAGCGGATGATTGCATCCACCAGCACCATCGCCGCGACTTCGCCGCCATTGAGCACAAAGTCGCCAATGGAGATTTCGTCCGGCCGAAGGATGTCGATCACCCGCTGATCGAACCCCTCATATCGTCCACACAACAGTATCAATCGTTCCTTCGGTGCAAGTTCGGCGACGACGTCTTGTGTCAGCCGACGACCTTGCGGTGTCAACAGCACGACATGAGGTGCCGGGCCATTGTTAGCAATTTCCTCAACGCATTCCACAACTGGCTCGACCTTGAGCACCATTCCGGGGCCACCCCCAAAGGGGCGGTCGTCAACCGAGTTGTGTTTGTCTCGGGACCATTTCCGCAGGTCATGGACCTGGACATCGACCAAATCTTCGTCAATCGCCTTGGCCAGTAAACTTTGTCCCAAGTACCCGGGAAACATCCCAGGGAACAGCGTCACGATGTCAAACCGCATGGCTGCTTCCCCAAACTGTGTAATATGCGACACGTAGGTGTCGTATCTATTCGTCGCTCGCTGCCGGTTCTTCGGTTGCACCACCGGCTGCGTCATCAGCAGATGGTTCTTCGGCAGTCGCCACGGCAGCC
>JAGQPD010001021.1 GCA_020426865.1 Planctomycetales bacterium | reverse complement strand
AGTTTACCTAGTTTCGCCAAGTTGTGCAGTTGGGTAGCGCGTCTGGACCTCGGGGCAGTTTACCTAGTTTCGCCAAGTTGTGCAGTTGGGTAGCGCGTCTGGACCTCGGCTGGCGCGTCTGGACCTCGGCTGGACCTCGGGCGCGTCTGGACCTCGGCTTGATTGCCAACTCGCTATGCCGTCTTTGTGTCGGCCCTCCGGGCCTGGGTTGCGCGGGGGCACGTTACCGGTGGCTTCGCCACCGGCCGGGGGTGTTGCGGCCTCCGGGCCAGGGGCCTGGAAGGCAGTCGGTTCGATCCGTCCCAGAAGTGCGTTTTTTTTATGCGCCGTGAGATATTGTCGCACGGACCGCCCAAGCAAAGGGGGGCGATACGAGCCTATTGATAAACTGTTTGACGAGCCGATCACCTGGACCATGATTGAAGCCCATATGAAATCAACGACGAGGTCCTCTCCGGTTTGAGCCCTTTTCAGTTGTTTTTGGGGGTGTTTGGCGTTGACAGGGCGACGGCGACCAGTCCGGGTCGCCACCGTACACTGGAGCGGCTATCATAACAGATTCGTTTCCCCGTTGGGCCTCGTTCGTCCCGCCGGGACATTTTTTAGGTCGAAGACGGTATTGCTAGAGTGAATCGGGAGAATTGCTATGAAGTATTGCCTGAGTCTAAGTCTGTTGTTGTTACTGACCCTGTTTGCACCTGCCATCGCTGTTGCCGAGACGGCGACGGCGGATTTCGTCGCCACTACAAAGCAAGTCATCGGCGCCTGGAAATTGGACTTCACCACGCCCGACGACGTTCACCGCACGCCGATCGTGATCGTTGGTCGGCAGCATGATCAGCTAGTGGCTTGGTATGTCGAAAATGAACAGCCCGAATCGTTCAAAAAAGTCGCGTTGGAAGGTGAGCAGTTGGTCCTGACGATTCGCCCGAAGACGCGTCCGGAGGTCGAGGTGACGCTCAAGGCCCAGCAGGGGAGCAGCGAAGACAAGTGTACCGGCACGGCCACGTACCGTGCCGATGACGGTGGCACCGGCAGCTGGCCATTTACCGGCGCACGCTTGACGCCGGACCAATTCGACGGAACCGAGGCCTGGAATATCAACTTTGTAGCTCCGGACGGCGAACGGCATGATGCCACCGTCACGGTCCTCGAAAAAGACGGCCGACTTTACGCCTGGTACAGCGGCAGGGACCACGAGTTGCCAGCGTCGAAGATGGAAAAGAATGGTGACGCCGTTGTTTTGACCGTCGAGGCGAAGACGGCCGACGGTACAGACGTAAAAGTGACTTTTAACGGCAAGGTTGCCAATGATCGCGTCAGCGGAACGGCGAATTTCGATCTTGGCGGCGAGACCGGAAGCTTTTCGTTCGAGGGACGACGCAAGTCGTAGTCACTCGCCGATGCATCACCGTGACCGCGTGTCTCCGTGAGACGATTAGTGCGCAAACGCGCCAATCATGAAAGCAAAGCGGCCGACTGCCATTCAGTCGGCCGCTTGCATTTGGACTGTCTCAATTCCGCATTCGCGTTCGGCGCCGCGGCTACTTGACGGCTTTGCGTCGCCCGACCATGGCGATCAACGCCGGCAGCAGCAACGCAAGCACGCTCGGTTCAGGTACGATCGCAGTAATCACTGACCCGGTCGCATCGAGTGGCGCCAATGTGAAGTTGAGATCCTGAACGGCCGGTGCGCCGGCAATCAAGATCTTCGCCAGATGCTCGGTGTTGAACGCTTCCGGTGTCTCCGCCAGAAACGTCATCGTCGCCCCAGGTTGAAGATTGACGGATGAGTTGTTCACCGGGTTACCGCCGCCACCAAACGTCAGTGAACTAGTTCCGTCCACGTTGACTCGCACGTCGTTGGTGACAAAGAACGGTTGAAAATGGCCGCCGTTGATCACGTTGACAATCGGGCCGTTGATACCGTCGTTCGAGATATCGGCATCCGCCGTCGCTTCGCCTCCAACACCATCGTTGCCACCGGCTACATAAGACAGCGTACCGCCGTCGATGGTCAAGGTATTGCCGTCGGCCAATTGAAATCGTACCTGGCCGCCTTCGTTGGGGATCTCGGGATTGTTGGCAAACGGACCGGCGCCGATCAACACATCGTCGGCAATCGTCATATCGGGGTCAATGGCCACAACACCTGACCCGGAAAGATCCCAGTTCCCTTCATCAAACACGTCGGAACTCGTACCACCGACCCACTGGATCGCGGCACGTGCCTCGCCCACTCCCGACGCAAAGAGCAGTGGCAACACCAATAAGGTTGCCAGGCACAGCATGAATCTCAATCTCATTAGTCCCCTCCCAAGCGAGGATCGCTCTCGCGGCTCTCGATGCAAAACTCTACGTAAACCAACGAAGTCCATCATTCCCAGCCATCAGGTTCCACCGGCCGGAAACGACACGATCGGCCTTTCGACCACATCGGGACGACCGTCCCAACGCCCAACATTATGCCTAACGCTTGGCCAGATTTGAAGTGGCATCAGCGGCTTCGGCAAAAATATCGCAGGATTGCCGAGTTTACCTGGACATCCGGACCCGGACGGCGACATCGCCAGCTTGTAAATCCTTGCCGCCACGGCATGCAAAACCCGGTTGTTGTTCACGGACAGATGATCGCACGGAGCCACAGGGGACCAAGGGGCAAGGTGACAAAAAGTCAGGAACACGCATATCCGGCAATTCATTTGCCGGCGTCCCCTCCTCGCAAACCTGGAATCATCCAGGCTCGGTGTCAGTGTTTTTTTCGAAAACTATTTTTTTCCGGTGTTGCGATTCGGCACGTGGTGTGCGGTAGTGTCGGTGGAAGTGGATAAACAAGTGCGGCGAGATCACCGGCATGGCGCCTTTGGTCCGACGTGCTGGCGAGGGCGTATTTTTTTGTGAAAGGAATACTGTGATGAAAAAACTGATCATGATGTTCGTCGTTATAGCGTTGGTCTTTGCGGTGGGTTGTCAACCGAAGTCCACGAAGCCGACAGGTGATTCTGGCGGCGGAACGACAACGAGTTCGACCGCGGAAAAGCACGAGACCATGAAGCCGGTGACGGAGGAGACGTCGACCACGCCGGCTCCGGAACCGCCCGTTGGGAAGTAGGGTAATAATTACCAACCGACCACCACGCAACGATCATCATCCTGCCCCGCATCGTCCTGACGAACTCGAGGTACTAGAAATGGGCAGGATGATGGACGAATGCGACGTCGACCGGTAAGATCGTGAGCATCGTGTTATGCGATAGACTGTGACGTTCGCTACGCAAATCGGTGCGGTGGATTGGTAAATGAATGACGAATCACTTTGGCTTGACGCAGCCAGGACGGTGACATCGGTCTATGGCCAGTTCTGCGAATTGAAGCAGTCGGCGGACGATTCGATTGCCAGTGCGGCGATTGGTGCTCGCGAGTATCTGACGCCCAGCGAAGACGAAGCGGTACGACGGTTGTTGATCAGCTACTGGCAATTACGATCGGCGTTACTGGAGGTTGTCTTTGATCTTTACGATCGTGGTGGTGAGAGTGCCGAGTCGTATGCGAGGTTCTTTCTACCTGGGTACGCTGGTGCGTTGGTGTTGGTGGATGCCGCACGGTTCTTACGAGATCGGTTTCACGGCTGGAAGACGGTGCGGCGGAAGCTCAACGAGCCAGAACCGAACTTCGGAATCCCGTCCGATGTGTATGAGACCACGCAGAGTCTTTGGACTCGTCCCACGCATGCTTGGCGCTTGCATGAAGCTGCCGAGTTCTATCATCGGCACGGGCGTCAATGGCAGGCTGAGGCCAGCGAAGCGGATTCGCTACTGCCACAATTAGTCGAGATCATCGAGACGTTATCGGCCCGCTGGCGATTCACTTGGCAAGAGTTTACTAAGGCCCGCGTGCGATTCCGATCGCGGCAAGCGTGGAATATGCTCAAACGCGACCTGTTTCGTTCAGCAATGTATCAGCTGCAAAAGGCGTGCGGCATTTTGGCTTCCGACCGATATCTCAAACCGGGACACGCACCGAGTCTTCCTGACGGGATTCGCAGCGCACTGGACGGCATCCTTACTCCCGGTGACGTACTGTTGGTACGCAAGGAACACGCGCTGACCAACTATTTTCTTCCGGGCTACTGGCCGCATTCGGCGTTGTACGTCGGGACGCTGGAGAATCTGCAAGATGTGGGACTCAGCCGGCATCCGCACGTCGCACCGCGGTGGCAGCGACTGCAATCCTGTGACACACCGAACCGGGGTCGCGTCGTCGAGGCGATGAAGGACGGAGTCCGGATTCGATCGATGAATTCACCGTATGCGTCGGATTCGATCGTCGTTGTTCGGCCTCAATTGCCGATCGATATCGTACAAGCGGCAATTGCCCGTGCCCTTCAGCATGAGAGCAAGGAATACGACTTCAGCTTTGATTTCACAACGTCGCATCGACTCGTCTGCACGGAAGTCGTTTATCGCGCGTACGACGGGCTCGGCGGAATCTCCTTTCCGCTGCTTCCTCGGGCCGGGCGTCTTACGCTTGCCGCCGCCGAAATTGTGCAGCTCGCCCTTGAACGCAACCAATTCGGTGTTGTCGCCACGTACGTTCCGTCTTGCCAACCGCAGCTGATACGAGGTGATGACGCTTTTGCAGCAGTCCGCGATATCGCCTCACAATATCGTCCATCTACCGACGTGCGTTGACGGTCGATTCGTCGTACCGAATGCGAAAACCTCAGCACCCCCACCGGCCGGGCATATGAAAAGCCGCCTTGTACAGACGCCCCGATCGGCCTATGCTCTTGCCTTTCCTCGCGCCACCGGGGCCCATGCTAGCGGCGTTTGGACCGGTGGACCATGCTCATCTTTCGACAACACAGCGGTGGTATTTGCTTATGGAAACAACAGGGACGATCTTGGACCCGCCGTCCGGCGATGCGAACGAATTGCCGCGTGTACCGTCGGCCGCAGAGGTGAAATCAACGATTCCACGAAGTTGTTTCCAGTCAAATCTGCCTACGTCGCTGAAGTATGCGGGATTTTCCCTAGGGCTGACCTTTATTTGCGCCGTTGTGGGAGCCACTTGCATTCCC
>JAGQPD010001020.1 GCA_020426865.1 Planctomycetales bacterium | reverse complement strand
AATCGCTGCAAAAGTGCGGCATTCGCGATACCACCGTGGAAAGGGAAACCAATTTTCTGCAAAGCCGATTCGGCATCGTTGGAGTCTGTATTGTGTTGCGGATCGAGGCCATCCACTGACAGAGCAATGACTCGCAGGTTGATGTCGTTAAATGACGTCGCGTTTTGCGACCACTCGTTCAATTCATGCAAGCAGGGAACGCACCAGCTGGCCCAGAGATGGAGCAGCACGGGAGAGCCGTGGTATGGCGACAAGTCGTGTTTCACTCGGTCGAAACCTTCGTACTCGACGTGGGGTAATGGGACCGGGCCGGTGAGCCGAGCGACAATTTGTGGCTCGCTCTTGCCTGGTGTCACCGTGCCAGCCGTTAACGGCGACGTTGTATTGATCGTGACTTCCGTTGCAGTCGACGTCCCTTCCACAATGCGGTACCGGCGGTCGGCAACCAGTCCGTCGACCTGCTCCTGAGTGCCATTGGGCCACCGAATAAGCACGTGAGCTATGTCAGTATTCTGGCCCAAGCCGAACAACAGGCATTTTGTCGATTGTGCCATGAAGCCTTCGCCAGCGTGAAGCGACTTGCAGAGGGTTGTTGGCGGGCGACTCGGGTCGGACGACCTAAGTACCACGTCGACTCGAGCTCCGACAGCGTCGCGATTGCAGTGGACTCCCTCCAATTGAACCGCCAGAAAATGGTTTTGGTCGTCGCGGTCATTCCGCAACAACCTCAGCCGCGGCCCGGTCCGATTGGCGATCCAACAGTCGTTGTCGCCGTCTTGATCCCAATCGACCAACGCCAATCCGCGGCCATCGTCAAGGAAATCGAAGCCGCTAACCGCACTGATTGTGGCAAATCTTCCATTTTGAAGATTCAGGAAACAGCAATGGCGTTCGTTACCACTGAATGAGGCACCTTGGCGCAACATCCGATACAATTCGTTTTGATTCTTGGCGTACGGACTGTCCGGATCATATTCCAACGTATCTTCTGCCATGGATTCGGGTGAAAGCGACACGACCTGCCGCCAGAAGAAACTTCACAAATCGCCGGTGTTCTCGCGAGTCACAAAGCCGTTGGAAACGAGTATGTCATCCCAGCCATCGTTGTTGATGTCGGTAAACATCGAACCCCATGACCAGCGACCCATGGACACGCCAGCGTCGGCGGTGATGTTGCGGAACGTACCGTCGCCGAGGTTACGGAAAAGGGTATTGCCCTGGGCCGTAAATCGCAACGATTGACGCACGCTATCGGGTGCGTCCGGTTGAAATTGCGGTTGCATCGTCACACGGTTACCCGCGCCTGAATACATGTTGCTGGTGTAGACGTCCATATGACCATCGTGATCGATATCTGCCCAGGTGGTCCCCATGCCAAAGGCCGATTCCCGGAGACCGATTTGCGCGGCGATGTCCTCAAAGTGCCCGTTGTCATTACGATAGAAGCAATTGTGTCCAAAGTCGTTCGCGACATATAGGTCGACGTCGCCATCCAGATCGTAATCTTCCCACGAGGCGGCGTAGGACCAACGTTGGTTATGTTGGTCCAAGCCAACCTCAGCGGTGGCGTTGACGAATAGCCACTCGTCGGCTGTCGCATCAATGTCATTACGAAAAAAGGCATTGTGGCCGCCGTTTTCCGCGTTGTGGATTGGCGCTGGCGTGGGGGACGCTCGAAGAATTCCCTCGTCACCGGCATAGACGCAGATGTAAAGGTCCAGGTCGCCGTCGTTGTCGGCATCAGCGGATGCCATGGAATTGGCATCGCCGAGCCCCGGCAGCTGCTGCCGAAGTTGAAAATTCCCCGCGCCATCGTTGGAGTAAAAGAGTACGTGCGAGATCGTGGCCAATGCCAGATCCTGATCGCCGTCATTGTCAAAATCAACGAATAACGCCGCTCGTGACAGGTCCAGCAGGTCGACACCGGCTACGGCGGCGTGGTCGAGCACCGTTCCGTCCGGCTGGTGGATTAACAACAAATTGGCCAATCCACCCGGTTGACAGACGTAGACGTCGTCCAGCCCGTCGCCATTGACATCGGCGACAGCAATTCCATGTTGGCCGTAGGCGTCGGTCAGAAAACTTTCAAGACGCTGCAGCCAATAGTCGATGCCGTACTGCAGGTGGTCGCGGTAAGCGGCAACGTTCGCCAATGCAGACTCGGTACAATCCGCGAACAACTTTCCCGCTCGGCGCTTGAGAGTGACGGCTTCGTGTTGTTCCACTCGGATCGCTTCCATCTTGGGCAACGTGCCGTCCGTGGGACGACTCCACTTGATCGACCACGTCGCCGTTAGCTCTTGCCACAGGTAGGCTGTTTTCGAGTCCTGGGAATCGTTGTGAACGCGTCCCGCAATCGACAAGAACTGTCGAGACATGATGGCTTGCTCTTCCAGCGATACCCCAACCAACTTGAATTTTACCTGCCGGGGATGCGCTGCATCAAAGTTGCTGAGCAATTCGGCAATGCGCTGCCGTAGCGTGTTCAACCCCTGCCCGCTCGTGACGTCATCGCCACCAAATTGGCTTTGCGTTACGGTGTAGGATTCGTCGGAGAAGACGACCGTGGCTTCACCCGTGAGCCTCGGGCAATCGATGCCACTGGCAGAGAATTGGGCGAGCTCGGAGATCGTCAGTCGCGGGAGATCCGCGAGCACGTCGGCGAAGTGATGTAGCTGCGTCTCGATTTGGACACTCAGCGTTTCGCTACTCCAGCTGTCGTTACCCGGCGCAAGACGCTCCGATAAATCTGCCACGCACGGGAACTCGACCGTCTCCTCCTGAGCTTCATGGCGAATCGATGGCGCGATGTCTGGCTGAGTCGCTTGCTGAGCCGCCAGTTGAGGTGGAGCCGAATTGGGGGACGGTCGTTCGCAGCCCAATAGGATCGAGACGTAGCAGCAAGCGATGATCGACCACCAACCGAGTCGCGTTCTGCGGCGAAGTTGACGTGAGCGACAGGGCGGCAAGCGATCAATGCCAATGCTAGGATCCAATCGGTTGGACAACGACGATTCCTCAAGTGCGCGACGTATTGCGAAACGTGCGGATAGCGTGGCAGATGCCGATAACCGGACCGATCACCTCCCGGACGGCTGACGGGCTTGCACGAATCCGTATGAGCTCAAATCAATGTAGTCGCTTCCGACACGTCTGCCAATTCCCAAGTCCCACAGCCGTCAAAGCCGATCGATGAATCCATACGGATGTTCGTCGTTCAATTCAGCGATCAGGAAAGCTGGGAGGTGAAAAACACCCCCCTGCGGATCGAATTACGAAGGCGAGCAGTGGCATCGCGAAAGGTAAGCGGTAGAGATTCGTTTCCAGTCAAGCTACTCTTCGGAAACGCGCCTGTTTCATTCACGCATGCATGATCGAATACTCCCATGGCAAAGAGAAGCACATCCAAATCGGTAAGCGTCGCGGAAATCGAGCAGGCCATCCACTTGATTTGCGGGCACCGCGTGATGCTTGATTCTGACTTGGCGCGCATGTATGGCGTAACTACTTCAGCCCCCAATGATGCACGGCAGGCGCCCAACTCGCCCTCGGTCCGGCGATCTCGCTTTTGCGTCACTCTTGGCCCCCTCGCCGGCTTGCCCGGCAGGAGCGCCACGCGCCAACACACTGTCAGTCTCGTTTTACCACTGGCGTCAAGATGCACGAACTCGCGGCTATTGCCAACGCGCCATGCCGTCGTTGTGTCGGCCCTCCGGGCCTGGGACGC
>JAGQPD010001019.1 GCA_020426865.1 Planctomycetales bacterium | reverse complement strand
AGGCCCCGATCGTCGGCCTCGTCGACATCGTTGTTGTTCGTGACGTCGATCTCCGGAATATGCCCTAGCTGGTCCCAACCTTTTGTGAAAGTTGGGAGCACGATGGTATCGCCCGGACGTATCGCCTGGACATTGGCAACCGACTTAATTACGGATGACTTGTTGCCGCTGCGCCATAGCACGGCCTGCCGTTTTAACTCGGCTGGATCGACCGGTTTCCGTTCGTGCTGCTCGTCACTGACTTCAACATCGGGCACGTCGCAGGCCAACCCTCCAATACCCGGATGGCCAGTTAACCATTGCTGCACACGAACAAGCGGAACGTTCATGCACTCTGCAGATGTCGGTGGCACGAGAGATACTATGTCACACCACTGTTTGTTCTCCTTCTCCAGTAAGTCCGCACGCCAGCAGACCTGCACGTCCGGAGCACCTGCTTCCTTGCCGTGAAGAAACAGCGAAACGTCGGGCTCTACTTGCGGCCTCGGACTGGTCTGGCACCACAGATCGAGATACGCAGGAAGCATTGTCGGGGCGTTGACGAGAGCGGACGGAGCCAAAAGGTTCTCAGGAATGCGTCCCTCTTCGCTGTCCTTCAGCAACGCATCGAATGCGTCGATTCCGAAGTTGATCCTCTTGTCGTCTGACTGTTCTTCCTGTTCTTTGAGCCAATTCCAAGTGCGGGCCAATGCGTTGTCATAGATCGGGTCAAGCGGTTTGGCGTCATCTAGTTTGTCTTCCGGCTTGATGGCCCTTTTCGCCGCGAGAATAACAGCCTTGGCGTCGATGGGTCGACCGGAACGATTTAGCCGGCCGAATCGCTGCCGCAGTGCGTCCAGCGACGCACATTCAGTGATCAGCGAGTCGAAGTCGTAATCCGCGCCAACTTCCAGGCACTGCGTCGCGATGGTCAAGCTCGACCTTTGTGTCTCGTCCGGCCGTCCGGGTCCGACAAGTTCGCGCAGGCGATTCTGCTGTTTGTCGCGGTCCACTGGGCGCATCGAGCCGATCACCAGTTCCACATGAACTGAGTCATCATGGCTGCGGAGTTTCTCGTAGATCTCTTTCGCCGTAGCCACTCGATTGACAATGATGCCTACGGCCATTGGCGCTTCCTTCAGCAGGCTTTTGGCCCGCGTCACCGCTTCTTTTGCAACGTCGGGTATGTCGCACAGTTCCGCACACTTAGTTGCCGTCAGCCGCTGATCCAGCGACTCATTTTTGCGGTCCGCCGCGTCGAGTTTGATGACATTGTCTGGGTCCACTTCCTTAGGCGTTGCGGTCATGGGGACGAAGACGATCGGCTTCGCACCAACCGATTCGTCCGCCCACTTTTCAACGTCCAGATAGTTACGCACAGCGTTTGCCGTTTGGCGAAACGGCTCGCTGATGTGCGCCTCGTCCAGCAGCAACAAACTGTTGTACGCGACCAGCGCTGCCTGTATTGGTGCGGCGTATTGCGAAACACCGTAGCCGCGAAACAGCAGCCGCGAGCCAATCTGATCAATCGTTGAACAAATCACGCTCGGCTGAGTCACCGAGCGCGCCCAACGATTGTCGCGATAGATTCCGCCTCGCAACTCGATCACGTCGAGCGGTGGAGCGTCATCGGCGCCAATTCCCGAAATCGCACGGAGTGCCTGAGATACGCGAAACAACGTGGGTTTGTCTTCCGGCGATGATTGCTCGGCGCGCAAAATCTCCATTGCGATTTTGCGCGCCCGCTGAAAGGCTTCGTCGACAATGACCCGCCGGTTGACACAGAAGAAGATGCGACGTGGCGCGTTGCGCTGCTCAATTGGACGCGATGCCTGACACGCCAAGGCAAAGATTGCAACGTCGATGCAGGCCGTCTTGCCACTTCCCGTCGGTAAATCTATCGCGCCGGGCCAATTGCCCGATACCGCGCGATCTGCAAGTCGGCGTTGCCATGAATAACAGTCACGCGCATGCAGTTCCTGGAAGAACGCAGCAAAGTCGTCGATGGTAATTGGATTCATCGCTCCTCCTTCCACGGAAGACACAAGCCGTAACCCAAATAGCGTCCCGCCCCAATCAGCACCGGCCCCAGTACGGGCTCGCTGAACTCCAGCCACACATGGACTTGAGGTCGCGGCGAGTTATTCTGCTTCGAGGGATAAAATGGAAAGCCGTCCCCCAGTGACGCTTCGGCAACGGTGGATGACGATTGCCCACGCAGTGGTCGCCGTTTCATGAATGCGCGCAGACTTCCGCGGTGCCAGCTCGTGGTATCGATGTCCACGGTGACATGTACGTGCTCAGGAAGCCCAATGTTCCTACAACCCTGAGTGATGATATCGATAACTTCGCTTGTCCATGCGGCACGGTCCTTGATCCGATCCGCCTTTGGAAATCGGTCCAGAACGACTGGCGTTACCGATGCCCAGATGCGAGTTCCGTTGGGGCTTGTGGTCCAACGCTCAGGGCGCAGCGCCGTGCGTGATTCGCTCCAGTCGCGTTTCTCCAGCCTCCAAACACCAAGGCGACCAAGCGTCAATTCGACGGAAATAGGTTTGCCACGCTCGTCGACCAGCAATGGCCGAAGCACTTCGCCCCGTTCCTTTCGCGAGACCGACCGCGGGAAAACGATTCCCACGCCTAGCAAGTGTCCGTCGGCATGTTGGTGACCAACGAACGGTAATGGAATACAAGCCATGTGGCCGCAGGGAACCTGGAGCGGCTGGCCGTTTTCTGCATGACCGCTAACCCATTCCGGCTCAGGTTCTGGACAATGCTTGATGATACCCCTTCGAAGTGTCTGTGTGGCCAGTAATGTCGAAGCTGCGGACAAGCGTGGGCTGTCGTTTGTCGCCACGAGAACGAGAATGTCGGTATCAAAGCCGGTATGGGCAACGTTGGCATCGGGTTTCTCGTCGCGTCGCCGATAGCCTACCCAGCGGCCGGCGGTAGGTCGAACCGCATCGCGAACGACCACGCCTTCGAGTTCAAATTGCAGTTCTGCAACCTGCGTATCAATCGCTGCCTTTGTCTCTTTGGCCCCCTTTCCTTTAGTGTTCTTCCTTTCGAGTTTCAGTTGCGCGATGGCTTCGGTCAGTTCGTCACGTTTGCGCCTTGGGCCTTCGCCGTATCGTTCGATCAAGACATTCAGGAAGCCCGACGATGCCGTTCTGGCGTGCCAGTCGCTCAGCGACGTTGTTGGAACAAATCGTTCGAGAGCATCTTCGTTTTCGATGCTGTTTGAAACCCACATTCTGACCAGCGATGACGAGTGACCGATGCGCGTGACCTTGCTACAGAGGCGATCGAGAGCTTCCAGATGCGTGCGCTGCTCACTTGCCTCGCATTCCCAGCGGAGGTAGCACGGAGCGTTTCCAACCCAACTTCGGGGAATCGTCCGGGCCTTTCGGTCTCTCGTAAGTGCCGGTGCCGACTGCATCGTCATCGGCGACAGGTCGAGCTTATCGTTGACCGGTACGTACATTTCAACGTCCGATCGTTCCCCTGTGTCTTTGCCGGTCGAAAGTTCGGGGTCGCCCAACGTTTCGAGCCAACGGAGGGCTCTCCCCTCGGCAAGATAATGTTCTTGCTCGTTGTCTGCATCACTTGGCGGTTCGGTCTCGAACCAGGCAGCCGCCAGAGCCATAAATACGCGAGCCGGATGCGGCGGCCATTCAGCGCGCGAGCGACCACTTACATGTGTCGCCACGGAATAGCCCGTTAGGTACTCCCACGCTACCAGCAGTTCGCTCATTACTCACCTCCCTTCTGCACAGCCAGTTGCTGACTTCTTGCGACAAGCTTGACAAGCTCATCGCTGGGACGCAGTTCGAGCGGCTTCTCGCGCCAATTAAGCCCAGCTTTCTTTGCTGCTTCGACAGCGGTGTTTAGGAGGGTGATCGCGTCAGCGGCTGTGATCGTGAAATCTTCTTTGTTGTTACGATCAAGGAGTTCCCACGTCATGTTTTCTTCCGGGAAGAGAAGGCACCGTGAACGTAGATCGAGGCCTGATTCATCCGCCAATGCGGCCGCGCAGATTGCCAATGCTGCAAGGACTGTTCGCCCTGCCTGATCTGCGTCAAGATTCTGTTTCCCGTCGACGGGAAATCGCAACCGCCGCAAGGCTGCAAGCGAGATTACAATGGTCTGCTCAGCTTTCTCGACAGTGACTCCGCCATGATAAGGATTTCCGCTCTTATCCTTGAGGTCCGGCTTTACGTTACCGTGATTCGCCTCGGAAGGCTTGCCGTCTTTTCCAAGTAGAATCGGCTTGTCTTTGTCGTCTTGCTTCGCTTCCTGCTCATTCCTCGTCCATCCACCATCAGCCTTGAGATAAAGCGGTCCGGCATCGAGCTGAATTCCAAGAGGATCGATTCGGCTGCTTGACCTAACGCCGGTGGTCGCATTGACGCCGACGATCTCGCTGACGACTGCGCGCTCGAACTTTGCCCCCAAGCCTCCTTTAGGTCCTGTGGAATCCCACATTCCGAAGATGAGTGCCGTCGGGCACAACTCGAACAATACGGTCGCGTCATGATTCGATACTCGACGCAGGCGCTGCCCGTACGATGACTCGTCTTTTTCTTTTGTCGAGCGAAACGCCTTGCCATCTTCCTTGACGATACTGTCACGCAGGATCGCATCGGCGATTCGATGGGGCACTTGAAGCGATGTGACCTTCCCGACCGGATCAATCAGTCGCATCTCCTCCGACTTGTCTTCGCCCGGAAAGTAGTCGGTGAAGTCCACTTCGATAAGCGGAAGTTTCAGGCGACCGGCGTCGACGGCTTGCTGCAGTGCCTCTTCCATCCGATTCGCCTGCGATTGCACGGAATCGAGCAGAACGCAATCGACGGGCTCTGGATACCCGTCTGCACGGCGCTTCTCTGTCGCGTAGACAGCTCCAGCGTAAGTTGGCGGAAAGACTTTATCGCCCTTGCCACCGGCCGGCTGAAGTTTTACTCGGCAGCGAAATGCTGCGCCGGTTCTTGCTGCATTGCTCAGTTGTTCATAGTTCAATGTCATGATTCATCCCTTTTAGTCTGTTATTTTAGCGGTCTGTAAATCCTCAATCGTAGCCGATTCCTTGACACCTTTGGTCATGGTTGAGGTTTAAAATGTGTTTCAAAAATGCGAAGACGGTCGGCCGCGTTGCGGTCGCAACCGGCGTCGCACGCTAACGGTGATGTGCCGTCTAATGGCAACCACCTGTGCGAGTACACCCACAGCGACCGCCAGCTCGACGCTGGGCGGCCCGTTTCGTTTCCTCACTGAACGGAGGCGGGGATTTTCCGGGCTCGCCGTATGTGGACGTTGCCTCATGACATCGGGCACACAGTACCTCGGCGTTGTCCAATTCATTACCTCCGTCCCGTCGTTTGTGATGGACCTCTAAGCCCGCAGTTCGGATGCATCTGGCCATTTGCAGACTCCTCTTTTTGCCCCTCACGGAGAATTGACTTTTAGAGGGGGCGGAGCCAGAATACGGCAGAGGGGCGAGGCCGATCCGGCTCCGCTCCGCCACTGAAGCCGTTCACCCGATCCAGAGCGACCAAACTCGACGGGTGCGCGGCTTTCTTTATGCCAGCATCTTATGGGAGTGTCGTGTAGGCTGTCAAGCCACTGAAAAACAACAAGAACTGAAAATAGACTTGCGTCATCTCCGGCTGGGCATAGAATGAGGCGATGACCTTTAGTCCAAGGCCACTCGTGATCGTGGGCAATTGGCAGATAGCCCATCGACCAGTCTTACTGGCCAACGGTTTGTCTTCCCGTCCACGGATAGGGAGATTTCCGCGTTGGCCGGCGGGTGGTCGATGGGGGTGTCCAGGATCACGTAGTCGGGGCCGAGGTGGCCAATGGTCAGAACATGGCCGTTGACGGACAGGTGCATTTGAACGTCCGCGGAATGGGCTGATTTTTCGCGATTTAATGTGCTCATGATGACAACCAGGGACGAATTGCTTCGCCGTGCGGAATTGTATGCACAGCGTCACGGGCTGGTGCTGGGCGAACAGCTTGGGTTTGGTGTCCATGGTATCGTACTGGTCGCAAAAAACCAGACCGATCCGGGACGGTTCGCCCTCAAAATCCATGAGCGCGAGCCTGCGTTTCAACGAGAACGGGACGTCTACTTGCGCCTGCGGGACCGCGCGGTGCGCGAAATCCGCGGCTGTCACGTCCCGCAATTGTTGAGATACGACGAGGCGCTTTGGGTGATCGAAATGGAAGTCGTCACCCGACCCTTCGTCCTCGATTTTGCCGGAGCATATTTGGACAAACCGCCAGATTACACGACCGAAGTGCTTGCCGATTGGCGAGCCGAAAAACAAGAGCAGTTCGGAGATCGATGGCCGGAAATTGAGTTGATCCTTGCATCGCTGGAGCGGTACGGGCATCTACATGGCCGACGTATCACCTGGCAACATTGCGTTGGTATAGTGACACTATCAGGAGAACTTCCGCGATTGACCGATCGCGGCCCCATTGAAGCTTGTTCTCTTTCAGTGGCCACCGATGTCCAACGCACTTTCCGCGGCTGAGAAGTCGCGGCCCCATTGTCGCATTCCACGTTCAATGAAACGTGGCATGAACGTGAATAAGAAACCGACTAGCGAGCGAGTGTACCGCGACTTGACCGCCGACGAACGTACGCGCCTGGAAGTCGCGAGGGCGGAGACGGAGGCAAAAAAGGACCGGCTTGTTGCCGAAGGAAAGTTGCGGAAAAAGGCCTGGGCGGCGACGCGGCGCGAAGTGCAGCGGACCGTTGCCGCACTGAAGGCCGAGCGCGAACGCGCCGGATTGTCATTGGCTGATGTCGAATCTCGAAGCGGGCTGAAACGGAGCGCGCTTTCACGACTGGAAAACGATCCCGATGCCAACCCGACCCTGCTGACCTTGCAGCGCTACGCCGCCCCCCTGAAAATGACGCTGGCTACCACCCTCGAACCGAGCCGGTGATCATGAGTGAAGGCTCAGAACTCCTGATCTAGGCGGAAAATGAGTTGGTAGGTTTTTCATCGTCCGGTCCGGCGGGCAGTGAGTAAACGAGCTTTAATTGGGTTCCTGGATAGGTCATCTCGGCCGCATTGAGTTCTTCGAGCAGAACTCGTAGGGCGCGGTTGTTGCGTGGATTGGCAAGCGAATGGAGTTGAATCCGCAATTCGCCAGACACCGCATCGGGTGTGATGTCGGCAGGGCTGCGGAACAAGTCGCGCACGAGCGCTCGTGCGTCATCCTTGCGAGCCAAGGCGGAGCGGACGATCGTCACCATCGCCGTTTCGGCTCGGTAGGCAATCAGCTTCACCGTGTCCAACAAACGTTTACGGCTGGGAGCCAACCGCTCGAACTTGTCCTGCGTCTCCAGTTCCTCCCAGGCAAGATGGTGCGGGGTTGCTTTGCGCTGTTGCTGGACCTGTTTCAGGTCATGTTCCAGCAGTTCAACCGTTTCGCGTAGTTTACTCTGCTGTTGTTCCCAGCGCGCTATCGCGTCGGAA
Organism: Planctomycetales bacterium; assembly: GCA_020426865.1. Taxonomy (GTDB): domain Bacteria; phylum Planctomycetota; class Planctomycetia; order Pirellulales; family Pirellulaceae; genus JAGQPD01. The sequence goes on along the minus strand of JAGQPD010001019.1, from coordinate 32 downwards.
TCGTCGCGGTCGGCGATCGGATGAAGCGTGTG
>JAGQPD010001018.1 GCA_020426865.1 Planctomycetales bacterium | reverse complement strand
GAACCAAAGTTGTCCTTCCAAATCGTGTAGTCGGCGGCGTCCACCGTGCCGTTCTTGTTGTAGTCGCCCAACAGCGATATCGCTTGCCCGGTGACCGACAGAACAACCCGATTCGATTCGTAATCAACATTCCACGAGAGCCCTTCCGGCAGCGGAGCGAGCGAGAAATCTTCGTTGGCGAATTGATTGAGGATCGTACCACCGGTCGCACCGGGGAATTGTTCCACGGCATCGAATCCACCGGCTTGTATCAGACCAGCAACCGCATCCTTGTCAGCGGATAGATCAGCGCCAGCTTCGATCAACACCCACGAGTCACCACTTTTGGGCGTATAGCCCATCAACTCGACCTGCAAATCGCCACCGGCCAAGTCGGCATTGCCCCCCAGCTTCACGGTCGTGTGCGAAGTGCCAGTAATACCGGCTCCGAAAACGGCGTGGCTCGAAACGCCTAGTGGATTCATTTGCAGGGAGTTATTGGCAATCACAATCGCATCGCCACCGACGATCTTCAGCGACGTCGCACCGCCGACACCGGCATTCCCCTCCCAATTCATCCCGCGCCCGACAAAAATATTGTTGTCAGGCGAACCCTCGGGACTGTGCCCGGTGATCGCGACAGCACCACCCGATATCGTCACATCACCGCCACCGACGCGATTGCCAATGGCCATCGCACCGGTCAAGTACATGATACCGCCAGACATATCGATCGTGCCTTGGCGTGGCCCCTGTTCGCTTTGCTGATTCGTAGTCCCACCATCGCCAATCTCTAGATCACCAAAGTCTTGATCGAAGAAACCGCCCGTCTGATTCCAGGTGCCGGTGCCGAATTTTCCCACAACGGTGTAACCACCGCTTAGCCGGCCGCCTTCAAAGTTGAGTGTACCCGTGCCGATACGGCCCAACTGCACATCGTCACCGGACGATACATTGCCTCCGGAAATTGTCATCGTGCCGGTTCCAGCCGTTTCGCGCCCGCCAACAAACAAGCTGCCGCCGCCAACCACCAAATTCCCGCCAGAAACGACCGCCGTGCCGGTTCCAACGACCCCGAATTCGGCGTAATTCGTCATCAGCTCACCGGCCGTCATTTCAAACGTACCGGTACCACCTGCGGTCGTGCCTATTTTCAGCGAGCTTACCTCGGCACCGGCTTGGCTCAATTGGACCGTCCCCCCATTGTTGATAACGACATCGTCGGTCTGAATCGGCGGTCCCAACGTCCAATTGTTTCCGTCAAACCAGTCCCCCGTGGTTCCAATCCACTCGTACTGAGCTCTTGCCTCGCCGCCAAGCAACATCATCGTCGTAACGACGGCCAACATCACACTACCTAGCCAGGTACTCTTCCTCATCGGTTCTCTCCACAATTGAAGTGTGAACATGTTCCGTGCTCTGCACCAACCCGAAAGCACAACAAATGACTATTGCGCCGATCTTAAGTGCAAACGGTCGAGAAAGAAAGGCAGGGGGCGTGAGAATTACCAAATCTTAAGATGTCGGTAACGGGCCACAAACACGCGCCTAGTCATTTTTCGCGGTTCAGCAACTTTTATCGATGCATGTTCGACAGACGCGACACCACTACTGGCTTTCCAGCTGCCTTTCGCAAGCGATACAGAAGGCGGCGTAGGGGAGGGCGTCCAACCTCGCCTGACCGATCCGGCTCCCGCAGGCGGTACACAGACCATACGTACCGTCTTTGATGCGCGCCAGGGCCGCGGAGATTTGCACATGCAGTTGCTCTTCCACATGCTCCAGCGCGATTGACTTATCGACGGCTTCGCTGACCCCCCAGTCATGTTCGCCGACCGGTTGTGCGTCTTCCAGCATCGCCTGCGTCAAGCTCCCGATCTCCGCCGCCACTCGGTCTCGCATGATCAACAGTTTCGCGCGCTGCCGTTCAATTACTTGACGATTCATGACATTGCTCCCCATGAGAATGGCGATCCGACCGCCGCTATACGCAAACCACATACCGATTGACCTATCCCGCCAAATGACCAACCTGCACGCGTTTTCGCCGCGAAAATGGGCGAGTCCGCACGACGTAGCGTGCCATTTCGCACTCCCACTAGCGTCATGCTCACGTGCACGGCATCCCCCCCGACTCCTCTTACGAGCAATTGGAGTCTTTACCGGCGGCGCGCGGATTGCACGTTAGAGCAATAGTCAAGAGCAACAGTCAGATTCGATCGGTGGACGTCCAGCGGTCGACTTGATTGAGGGTCTGGCGCAAGGAGTCGAGCGATGCAAGTCCACGAATGGCTACAAACAAGCACGGCGGACGACGTGATGTCGCGCAGTGTCGTCGTATTCCAAGAGACCGATTCCGTCGCACAGGCGGCCGCGGCATTTCTGGAGACGCAGATCAGCGGGGCACCCGTCGTCGATAACGACGGCCATTGTGTCGGGGTATTCACCGTGACGGATGTCTTACTGGCGGATCAGAAGGTGGCTGCCGCGGTCGCGGAGGTGGCGGAATCGAGCTTGTTCAAATCGCACCTTGCGTTGCCGGCCAGCCTTTACGAAGAAAAGTTGGCCCAGGTCCGCGATCGTATCACACCAGCGTCGGAGCAGCCGATTGCCCACTTCATGACGACCGACGTCGTGAGCGTTACACCGGCGACGCCGTTGATCAATATCGTGGCCGACATGGTCAACGCACATATCCACCGTGTCGTTGTGGTCGATGAAACGGGACAACCGCAAGGTCTGATATCGACAACGGACGTCTTGGCTGCGTTGTTACGGGAGTAGACCGACACGATGCGAGCAATGGTGTTGCGGGAACATGCGCTGCTGCATGAGAACCCCACTCCCTTAATATTATCCGATGTGCCGGTTCCCCGCCCGGGACACGGCGAGGTTCTTGTGCGAGTCGCCGCGTGTGGTGTCTGTCACACAGAATTGGACGAAATCGAAGGTCGATTGCGGCCACCATCTCTTCCTCGCATCGTAGGACACGAGATCGTCGGAATCGTGGTAGAACATGGGTCAGCCACCACCCACTGCACCACAGGTACTCGGGTAGGCGTCGGTTGGATCCATCATGCTGACGGATCTCCCCACGAAAACCTGTCACCCGCTTTTTCATCCACCGGGTGCGACGTCGACGGTGGATACGCTGAGTACATCGCCGTACCGGAAGACTACGTCTATCCAATTCCTGACATTTATGAAGACGCAGAAGCGGCACCACTGCTGTGCGCTGGTGCGATTGGTTATCGAGCCTTACGGCTGACGATGCTCAAAAATGGCCAACACCTCGGCCTAACCGGCTTTGGTGGATCCGCTCATCTGGTATTACAGCTTGCGAGGTATCAGTTCCCGGATTCGCATGTCTACGTTTTTGCCCGCGATGCAGAAGTGCGTCGGTTTGCAGAGCACCTAGGTGCCGTGTGGACTGGCAACACCGACCAAAAACCACCTGTGTTACTCGACGCGATCATCGACACGACGCCTGCCTGGCGTCCAGTTGTCAAGGCCCTGGGCTGTCTGCGGCCGGGCGGCCGGCTCGTGATCAATGCCATCCGTAAGGAAGCCGGCGACCAAAGCGAACTGTTGGCTCTCTCCTACCATGACCACTTGTGGATGGAGAAGGAGATCAAGACCGTCGCCAATATCACGCAATACGATATTCGCGCGTTTCTACCGCTGGCGGCTGCCATCCCTATCCGACCAACGGTGGAAACGTACCCGTTGGAAGAGGCGAACCGAGCATTGACAGAGCTGCGAGCCGGCAAAATTCGGGGTGCAAAGGTTTTGGTACCATGATCATCTCACCCGATACGGCCTTCGTGCAACTTGGCACGATTTCAAGTACCGCCACGACCGTCAGTTATTTGCGTCGCTCCCGCGAGCAAACCGACGCGACGCAAATGGCAGCTTCAGCAATTGTCCCGGCATCAACCGTGGTCCATGTCCGCGTAATGATTGCGCTCTTCGTCGTCGCACCCCGACATTTCGTCGAGCTTGCAATACTGTTTTTTCTTCTTTTGGCCGTCTGGCGCTGATACAGCCGCCTGGCGCTGATACACCGAGAGCGTTCGAATCAGCCGTACAAGCGGGTCAGGTGCATCCGAATGTCCGACATCGCTACTCGCGCGTCGCCGATGCGCAGATCTGATGTGCTGCTCCAGACGTTCCACGGCCGTTGCGACTCTTCCGCCGCTGCAGCGAGGGCGCCATCCACGTAGATATCGATCGTTGTCTCGTCGTTCTTGAATCCGCCAAAGAGAACCATGACCTCGTGGCGCGTCGCTGTCACCGGTGCGGTTGATATCAACGTCTGCAGTGGATGTCCGACGACATCGACACCGGTCACGTTTAGCTGAAGTGCGCCGTTGGTATCCAGCACCAATGACCATGAGTCTGGCTTTTGGAATAGCGTGACAGGCGTCGCGATGTCGGCGGGCCGTTCAAAACTGAAAAGAATCGTCGCCTCGCCGCCGCTGATATCCAATCGTGGGTCAAACGGAACAATGGTCAAATCATTGACCTGTTCCGGAATCATCGACAACCGGCTCAACCGTTCACGCTCTGTTTGCAGCTGGGCGATCATCGATTGCAGTAAGTCCGGTTGTTGATTTGCCAGGTTTACGCGTTCGCCTGGATCGTCAACAATATTGAACAGCGCGTACGACGTGCGACCTTCGTATTTGATCAGTTTGTAGTCGCCCACTCGCAACGCA
>JAGQPD010001017.1 GCA_020426865.1 Planctomycetales bacterium | reverse complement strand
GCAGCCTCTTGCGGTCTTCGTCGGTAAGGATGGTAACGAGATGCGCGACATCGAATTCGGCAGACCGCTCGGCGTACGCTTCGACATCGGCGACGAAATGGATGGCCAGGTTGTAGTCCTTGGGGCTACGGCCTTTGAGCCAGTCCTCCGGCTCGATACGCCTCGGCGTGGTTCCCTGTTTGGCGAGTGCGGTGACCGTGGGAGGCGTCGGCCCGTCGACCTGCTTGTTGAACTCCCTCTCCGGCACCTTGGCAACGCGGATGGCGGTGACGGCCTGTCGTTTGGATAGACCCGCCTGCTGTGCAACCTTCTTGCGGGAAAGAGTGTCGGCAGCGTCACTCTTTCGGTGCGCGCCGGTGGCTGACTCGACCTGCTCCAGCAGTTCGCCTGCGCGGCGGATCGCGCGGGACTTGATCCGCACGGCCATCTTGTAGAGTTCGTCGTCGTCCGCCATCCGCGCGTACGAGGCGAGTGCTTCGGCCTTGTCTGCCCAGTCCTTGCACTCGTCCAGTCGCTCGCAGCTTGCCAATGCGGTGCGCGCATTCTCATATGTTTCCGGCAGACGCGCCGACCGGACGTTCGACGCGGCAAGCGCATTGTTCTCGTATGTGCCAGGCAACTTTGCAGGAGCCGTTTCGATAAAGCCGCTCATCTTGGCAGACGGCCCAAAACAGCATTGCGTCGGACGCCAATTGGCGTCATTTGTTCGTCAGTCATGGATGGGAGCCCTTTCCCGTTTGCGACGAGACCAGCTAGGCGGATGTAGAGTCCGCTTCGCTGATCGATGATGGCGACGGGGCTTTTGTCTTGGCGGACACCCCGTCGCCGACACCTGCAAAACGCAGGCGATTTCAAGGCTCTGATTCTACTACGTTTCCGAATGCGCAACAGGTGGTGAAAGTCGCATCCCCGACTTATTTGTTCCGTTTGTGTTCTACACCCCGGCAGTTAACATTAGACAGTCCCGCCCACCGCAGGAACGAGAGGACAGCGGGCGAGACCGGAGCGATCGCGTCGCTCTATTCCCCAGACCGGACGGGGAATTCGGCTTTCAGTAGGTGTCGTGCCGGCTTTCGCCGAAACTCAGGTCTTGATACCGCTCGATGTAGAACGGCTTGCCGATGCGAGCCTCGGTCTCTGCGTCATTCGTGTACGTCGTCAGACGCATGTTCAGGAACTTGCCACCCCGCACCCACGGATGGGCGAAACGATTTCCCGCACCGAGAATGACCCAACCATCAGTTCCTTCCGCAACTTCGTCCATCGCATCGCTGAATGCGTGCCACAGCCGTTCGGCGCGATCGACAGCGGTTTCCGGGTCGCCGCCTCCGCGATGACCGGTGCGCCAATCGTCGTAGCCACGGCTCCCGCCGCGACTGTATTGCGCATGAAAAAACGGCGTGTGATATGCTGCTGAACAGCCATGCCTTGATCCTCCGCGATCAGGGTTTCGGTTAGGGCCGGTGAGGTGTTGCAACCACCTTGCCGGTCCGCTACATAAGTTATGTTGACGACATTGTGTTGTCAACATCATAAACGAGGAATGCCATGTCCATAGACGAAGATGCATTGGTGCGCCGCGCATTCGCCGCTTATTTTCGCAGCGGTGGCTCCGACCAACCTTCCGGGAACAGCGGCCTCGTCATGGTCGATGGCAAGTACTACGTCCACTTATACAATGGCAGTCGAACACTGGCCGTATACCGCGTCGATACATCTGGCCGGTTGAAACGGCTCAAACGTTGGCCGTCAGAAATCGATGAGCCGATCTTTGGCCCACGATCTCAAAGAGAGTGAGCGCGGTCGATCATCTATCGATTCGGACCTGTTGGCCCGCCTTCCCGCGCCGCACCATTGGCAGCTTCGCTGTCACTCCCTTGCAAACTTCGCCGCTCCGACCGATATTTCGGGGATGAGAACGATCCTTGCA
>JAGQPD010001016.1 GCA_020426865.1 Planctomycetales bacterium | reverse complement strand
ACTAACCTAAGTAGGTTCTACCTGGGAGTGTTCGGCTTCGATTTTGGAGAAAAGTAATGGTGCGAACTGAGCGTTGGCAGTATGTACACGTCATAAGTGTTGCTGTGGTCTTGGCATTGGGTGGTACGGCTACGGGACAGTCATTGGTCTACAATCAAGCGAATGGAAATTCACTGGCGTTGTTCGAACTGGTGAACGGCACGCCTCGACAATTGAATACGGGACTGGATTCGAATCTGTTTCCGTCGGTATCGCGAGATGGTCGGTTTGTCTTGATTTCCGCGGCGGACCCGATGTTTCCGAATGAAGCTAGCGGTGATCTATTCGAATACGATCGTGTCACGGGACAAACCCGTCAGGTTATTGACAACTCGACGACGCAGCGCCTAGATGGTACGCTCGATTTCTCCACGCCATTGTTCAGCACTCGGTCGCCGGACAATCAACTGATCGCCTTAAGCACTCAGTTGGGATCGACACCAGGTGGAGGCAATCCGCGCACGTTGACGGTGCACCGGGCCAGTGATGGATTTCAAGTTGGTTTAGCGGAGATTGGTCGAGGAAACGCGACCGATTTTTTTCAGTCAGAATTCACGGGGGTTGCATGGCGTCCCGGGACTGCGACGTTCGCTGCTCCCGCCTACGTCGATGTGGTAACAAACTTTGGTCGTCAGACGCAATCGACCGGAATCGTGCTTTTCGGTGAGACGTCCAGCGGATACGGTCGCGTGGGGCAAATCACGACGCCGCAGGTTGCTGACGTAATTGGCAGCATTATTATCGAGACACATATATACCCTGCCTTTTCTCCCAACGGTCAGCGATTAGCGTACTTCTCGGTGACCTATCCAGATCCCCTCCTGGCGAATCCGGCGACGGCGGAGCTTTTCGTGGTCAATGCCGATGGTACCGGAAAGACTTCGCTCGTACGATTCCAATCCGCACTATTCCCGTTAGGCCTGTCGTGGACTCCCGACGCGAGCCAACTGTTGTTTTCCGTTGCTCCGCAAGCCTCTGGCGGCGGACAGTTTTTTCCAACCGGCAACGCGTCGACGGCCATTTTGCGAGGCATTAATGCCAACGGCGGGACACCATTTCCACTTACTGGCGCACCCAACGGGCTCTTTCCCAACGCGATTGCGCCAGCGGTAGCGTCGCTCCCCGGTGACTACAACAACAACGGACGGGTCGATGCAGCGGACTATACCGTATGGAAAGATAGTTTCGGGTCAACGGCCTCGCTGGCCGCCGACGGAAATGGAAACGGTCGCATCGACGCGGCCGATTACACCGTGTGGAAAGACAATTTCGGCCGCTCCGCCGACAGCGTGTCGGGCGAGTCCGTCCCTGAGCCTACGTTTCACCTGGCATGCACGGTCCTACTCACGTGCCTGATCTTCCGAAAAAGGTCGCTTCAACTTTGGATCGCCTGACCGTAAAGTCGCTGATGTAAACTCGATGTGCTCCACCAACTTTGCATGGCATCGGTGCGGCGTGGCCACGAGCAAAACGGTCGCTGTTAGTCCGTCGCCGCCAGCGGACAAATAAAAAACACGGAGAAGTGATCATTCTCGACTTTCAAAGCACTCGCGCAACCGAAAATCACCTGACACAAAACGCCGACTTAATATCCCTTCGTCGACATCCGGCGGCTTTCCAAAATCATCTCGCCGATTCGCGCCCACACTGTACAAGACATAATCGCCACCGAATCGCGCGTATCGTAGTCCATCCATGGTATCAGCATACGGATCGACGGGCACCCGCGGCAGATACCGCGGCGTCAACTCGGCAAGTTCATCTGGCCAACAATGATGGTCGTGAGAATATGACCGCAATGCCAGTTCGACAGCCAATAGTCGCATCATTGCTTGTTCCGTCAAAAATTGCTCGCGCTCCTCGTCAACGGTAAAGACAAACCGCGTACCCGTACTTTCGCCGAGGAACTGGAGAAGCCTACCATGCCAACCTCCGGTGAGTTGTACCCAAAGCCGATCGCGTTCAGCAAACGCCTCGTAACTGTCCGCAGCCTCGACTAGCTCCCAAAGTTCACTGGCAGCCTTTTCGCATGCAGCGCCGTCGATCTTGTCACGATACTCGTACAGTTCACGACACCCTTCATGAGTGATCGCAATGCCGACGAAACCGTTCACCATGAATCCACCTTTACGACAAGAGAATCCCATTCGTATCGCATCCAGGAGCACCAGACATCCCTCATCCACATTACCCTTCAACATCTCCATGCGCCCCTGCGCGGCAAGCGCACGCGAAGCCGATCGCAAACTCATGATGGTCGACATTGGTAGCGAGTTCTCATCGCGCGAAATCGGCACCGTCGTACGCTCCTTCACCGCCGCTCGCAGCTCAGCCAATTCGCTATGAATCCCTGCTAGAGCATCCGACAACTCAGACACGTCAGCCACATCCCACACCCATTCCACGTCAGCAAATTCGGACTTTTCGATCATCTTGCTGAGCGCAACGATACGCGGATATGCATTAACGTCACCCTCGGTACGGTTCATAGGCACAACAGGACGGACCAACACCCAGACTACATATATCGGAAACGCCGAAATTGTTACAAACGCAATCCCAAATCCGAGTCGCGCTCTACGGCGCGCGTTGCTCGTACCACCGTTTTCAGCAAGACGCCCCGCTTCGCACCGCCGGATCAGCGCACAAAAAAAGAACATAGTCGATGTAACCCCCGTGCAAATCACGAACCAGATATTCAACGGGCGGTCTGCTTTGACGAGCGAGATGTTTCCCAATAACGGAAAATCTTCCGGTGGCCACCCCGCCATACTCGTCAGTGAAGGCACGAACCAGTCAAACCACGCCAAAGGCGTTGCGATCAGCGCCGCACTCAACATAGCCAGCGGGAAATAGATCAACCGCCGGCTCGCCAGGTCGGCAATCAAGATACACAGGCCAGACACAATGCTAATCCAGCACATCGACACCCAGGCTCGCACATTGAGCTCCGGCAGTCTCACGATTACACCCAAGACTGCCGCGAAGACGGCCAATGTCAGCAGCAGGTCCGCTACCGAAACTCGCAACCAGCCACCACGTCGTGTGTCGACCGGCTTGCCCTCACGTGCGCCGACACGCAGGCGTCGCCATCGGCGTGAGAACCTACTACCAATTGCCACTATTGCCAATTGACCAGTCAACATGACAATCGGCTCGTAGGCGTCGGCAATCAACAATGGCGACAGAACACCCATTGCCACCATCGCTCGAATAAACCAATGTTGCTGCGACTTCGTCGCCCAAAGTCCGACGACGCCGTACGCCGATAACACGCAGATCAGGAGCACCGCGAGCAATACTTGCAGGGCCATGCTAGAC
>JAGQPD010001015.1 GCA_020426865.1 Planctomycetales bacterium | reverse complement strand
TCAGGGTGCGGAATGTGAGTAAGTACCGCGATGCTGTTCCTAACGACTGTCCATCTCAAATACGTCACGCACATCTGTTGTTCCTCCGTAAGTTTGTGCCTGCAATCGCTAATGCCTTACAACGCTCTGTTCCACAGCCCGATTTATATTCGATGGCATTGTCGCCAACAACCGTACTGCCGAGCTTCTTCTTGCAACGTTTGCTTTTTTTACCGGGCTCCAACTGGTTGTTGTTGCCCAACATGATATAAAGACTTAAGTGATTCGCCGTTTTCCGCGTGCGTTGCATCGCGGATACGTTGCGATTTGACGATGCAAAGCGTAATAATGCTGCGGATGCTACGGTCGGCGATTGCCGATGAGTCGGCTGGAAAGGAACTCGCCGCGATTGCCCGGAGGTTGCGAAAAGCCGGGCTGATGAATTGGCTATAACGTAGACCGAGTAATGCAAAGGATAAGATCAAAAATGAGATGCTTACCGATGTTATTTGGTTTCGCCCTTTGCGCTCTGGCCCAGTGCGTTCATGCTCAGGACATCACGCACGGCTTTCTCGCGTGCGGCCAGAAAACGTACATGATGGGAGACGATGGAAAAGCGAGTTGGACCTATCCGGCGGCGACTCGTGACGGTTTTGTTCTGGAAGGTGGCACGATCGTTTTAACGCTGAGCAAATCGGAGCGTTACCCTGGCGGTGCGGTGGTAAGTATCGCTCCCGATGGCAACGAGACATTGATCTGGAACGGGACGCAAAGCGAGGTCAACAGCGCCCATCCAACCGCTGATCACACGTTCGTTATCACCGAAGCGGGTGACAAGCCGAGATTGCTCGAAGTCAGTGCCGCAGGCAAAGTGATCCACGAGTTTCCGCTCGATTGTCAAAAGGAAAACCATCACATGCAAACACGGATGGCGCGGAAGCTCGCCGACGGAACGTACCTCGCCCCGCATCTGCTGGACTTTGCCGTGTATCACTATTCGCGCGACGGCATGCTCCTCGGCAAGCTGGATACAACAGTGCCAGGTGATACCGAGCACAAGATTCACACGTGGCCTTTTACTGCGATCCGCCACGGTGGGGGGCATACGCTTGTCTGTTGCACAAACGGCAACCGGGTTGTCGACTTCGACGCCAACGGCAAAGTTGGCTGGACGCTGACCAACGACGATCTCCCAGGCAACTGGCTACAGGATCCGTGTGGTGGCCAGGTCCTTCCCAACGGCAACGTTGTCATCACCAGCTACGCGGCCGGCGTTGCCGATCCGGACGCCCCCAAGATGTTTGAAGTGACGCCGGAGAAGAAAGTCGTGTGGACATACACCGACGGCCAACGCGTTGGCATCCACCACTTTCAGATCCTCACGACTAATGGCGAAAAAATCCCGGGGCCTGTGCGGAAATAAGCGTTCAAATCAAATGCCGACACGCAAGGATCGAGGCGATGCACCAGATGGTCTGATGATCGAACGACATCGACGGGCGAGAATGTCAAGCGTGATCGGGAGACTTTGTGATTTTTCTTCTTTCTAGCATCTAAACCTTGCAACTTCCCGGCGATCGGGGATAATCTCGGCCGAGTAGAGTGTTGCCGATTCCATGTAAACGATGATCGCATCCGGAGCTGTTGGAAATCATGGTCCGGTTGACGAGTAACGCCTAGAAATTTCCGCCGACAACAATGTGCATCGGAGAATTTCCAGTGAAACGTCTTAAGGATTGTGTCGTGTGCGCAATCTTCGGCTCGCTGCTGGGGTGTTTGGCAATGGGGAGTTCCCAATGTTGGGGGCAGATTATTTTTTTTGGCACCCAGAGTTCCGATTTCAATGACCCCAACAATTGGTCGTTTCCGGCGGCTTTCCCTGGCCAATTCGAATCGTATTTGATTCAGGACAATCACACGGTCATCTTTTCCGGCGGCAGCACCACGTTGGGTGGACTTACGGTTTCACACGATTCATTCGGCAGTCTGGTGATGACGGGGGGAGAGTTGACGTTGCTGAACCAGGTGGAAACGTTAGAGGTCGGTCGCGAACGGTTTCCCCGTGGCAAGCAAGGCGATTATGACAATTCTGGTTTCGTTGACGGTGGCGATTTTTTGGTGTGGCAGCGGCAGTTTGGACAGGAGGTCTTCAGTTTTGGCGACGGTGCCGATGGAGACGAAAGCGGGTTTGTCGACGAAGGCGACTTGACATATTGGCGCGATCGCATCGGGCTGCGCACCAAAGGGGGCGAAGTATTACTTACGGGTAATGCCACGCTGAGCACAAACGGGGCGGCCATTGGCCGGCGAACGAAGGGGTACCTCTCGGTCGGAGCGGCTGCGACGCTGAATGTGCGAGGACCAATTAGCGCGGGTTCTACCACGATCCGCAGCAATGATCTTGAAGTGGGAATCTACGGTCCCGCCTACATTGCGATCGACAATGAACCGGGGCTCGAAGCGGAGGGGATCGTCGAAGTGTCCGGCGCGGTCAACGCGAATAGTCTGCTCGTGAATGCCTTTGGCGGAACTGGTGATTTCCGCCTGCTGCCAGGCGGATCAGTGACACTTAACGGCGGAGTTTTTTTATCGCGCTGTGACACGCAGTTTTTCGCAAGTCGTTGTGGCTTGATCGCCAACCCCGAGCCGCTGATGTCTTCGCAGTTGTCGATCACCGGTTCTGGGGGAAGCTTTATCGTCGGAAAACATGACCCGAACTTAAGCCCGCCGCCCGGGCATGATCCCG
>JAGQPD010001014.1 GCA_020426865.1 Planctomycetales bacterium | reverse complement strand
CCCCAAGCTTCGCCATCGCCGTTGATGCAGCTCAACGAACTTGCCCCAGATCGAGTCGAGTTCTTCTCGTGTTGAAACCAGGCCGACCTGCAGATCGTCGGATTTGGCAAGGCGGTTGATCATCCGTTTCACCTGGCTCTTACTGCTCTTACCGAACAGTGAGACAAAATCGGGGATCGTACGGGGGAGTGGCAGACGCCAACAATTCAGTCCAGGTGTTTCCCAAACATTGACCCCAGTTTGTTTGAGGGATTCCGTCAGGGCGGTGATCGTCGCGTCCTCGGCGTCGATGCCTTCCAAGTCGATCAAGTCCCAACCATCGTTGCCATTCGCAATGACGGTTGAACTACCTGCCTGTTTGAGCCAATTGGCGATCGCACCGGCGACCGTCTGGGAATCTTCACGGCGGCAAAGTAACGATTGGTAGTCGGTGCAGACGCTGCCCGAACCGAGAAAGCGAATGACACGCCCTCGCGTGGAAGAGTTTTCAATATACCAGGGGGCGACGCCGAGCAATTTGTCATGATCGTCACGGACCGTTAACGTGTAGAGCTCGGACGTTTCACCAAACTCCTCCCACCAACTGTGTAGCCATTCCCATTGACGAAAGGGGACGCCGCGGGCGAGTTCGTTCCACGCCGAGGCCAACTCAGAAAGTTCTTGATAAACGGTGATGCGACGAACAGTTGTCATATGGTGCTGGTAGCTCCTGTGTTGTCGGTGCGCAACCCCACCGTTGCAGAGTGGGAGACCGTTGCGAGTTGTGCGATTTTCATGCCATCGTGAGCGCATACGGATGGCGCGCCGACTAATGCATCACGTAAAATGTGCGATATGGCGGCAGAGATGCAAGTCACTTCCTGGGAATTGTCGTTGGGGCGACAGCCGCGCGTTGACAGTTTGCAACATGCTGTTGATGTTGCGAATCATCGCATTACCTGGTGGTTTGTTGATTAATCTCAACATTCATGAATGCCCTGGGGAAAATCCCGGGAAAAACGTGAAATCAGCCGGGAATCGCGCCGGCGTGGCGGGTTGGCATACCCTTTGCTTTTATGCCCGGCACGCCCCGCCGACCCGTCTTACGCAGTCTGAGACCAGCGGCGATAAACCGTAACCGATTCCGTGGAGACAAGCATGTCGCAGAGCTCGCCAGTTATTCCCAGTTTCGAGGATCTCCTGAAGATCGCTAAAGAGAACCGCTGGATGCTGATCGCTCCCACGGTGGTGATGACCCTGGCCGCGGTCGGTTTCGCCGTGCTTAAGACCAATCGTTGGGAAGCGTCACAAACCTTGATGATTCGCGACGAGGCGGTCGGTGCCAATGGTGAGTCGCATCTTGGCCGCTTCAGCCACATCGACGAAATGAAGACGACGCAGGAAACCGTGTTGGAACTCGTTCGCAGTCGGCCTGTCGTCCGTGCCGCATTGCAAGAAGTTGGCCCTCCCCAAGGCTACCGAAAACCGTCACAATGGCCTACACTGACGGACGTTGAGGACGCTCGGCGAATTGTCAAGCTCAATGCCCCGAATGGTGCTGAATTCGGCAAAACCGAAATCGTACACCTTAATGTGATCGATGAAGATCCTGAACGAGCGATTGAATTCAACAGCTCGATCTTCCGGAACCTCGACAAACACTTCCGCGACGTGCGCAATCAACGTGCTACCAGTATGGTCGACGAACTGTCGCGAGCCCGCAAGCTTGCCGAAGAGGAGTTGTCGCGGATTTCGCTCGATGTTGCCAAGTTGGAACATCAAGCTGGTGCGGACCTGCCCGAGTTGCGGATACTGAACCAGTCGACGACTGGTGAGAGCAGCATTCGGCGTTTGAGCGTGGACGTGCAAAACGAAATCCGGCAACTGCAAGCTCAACAACGATCGGCGGCGACGTTGCGATTGGTCTTGCGGGACAACCAAAGCCAGACGGACGGCATTCTCGCGACTCCGAACCAATTGTTGGAGCTGCAACCCGGGTTGCGACAGCTCAAGGCTGGGCTAATTGAAGCTCAGTTGGCGGCCGCCCGAAAGGCCGCGAACCTGACCCCGGAACACCCGGCCCTGATCGAGGCGTTGGCCGCTGAAAAGGAGATCCAAGAAACCATGCGAAAGGAAGTCTCCGTCGCCATCGCGGGACTGGATGTCGACAGCCGCGTCTACACCGCTCGCATCGCCGATTTGCAACATCGGTCCGCAGAATTGGACGAACGCATGGTCCAGTTGAACGAGCTACGCGTTGAATACCAAAATTTGCTGGACGCTGCTGATCATCAACGCCAAATCGTCCGAACCGCTCGCGAAGATCTCATGGATGCCAGAGCCAGTTTGGCAGCCACAACCTCGTCCAGCCTGTTGACGTCGCTCGATCAACCCACGACCGGAGATCGACCCGTTGGTCCGGGACGAGCGATGATGGTGTTGGCTGGCATGTTTGGCGGTTTTATTACCGGCTGCGGTTTGGTCTTCCTGACCGTACAACCGGTGCAACCGTCAACGCACAAGAAAGCATCCGCGCAACCGGTCAAAGAGGCACGAGTTGCTCGACCCGACGAGGTGGCAACTCGCAGCCTGAGGACTCGGGACGGTCTATCCTTTAGGGATGTGGTAAACCAAGTCCAGAGCATGTTGAACACGTACCATAACTGATGACACTATTCGCTATCATTGCCGCGATCGTGGGGCTGGTCTGGGGGACGTATTTTGTCCTCCGCGGCTCCCTGGTCGTGGGGAGCACACTTTACTTGATCGTGGCCTCCGTGTTGGGCTACGATTTTCTGCATTTCGATGTCGGCGGAATCTCCATGTCGATGGATCGACTGCTGCTGTTATGGGCTATCGGCTCCTTCGCCGTGCAATGGCGACTGGGAAGAACGACGCCCAAGCCAATCACCCGTGACGAGATCATCATGTTCTCGTTTTTTGGCCTCCTGTGCTTCAATACATTTACGCACGATTTCAGGAACCACGACCCTGGTCAAGTTCCCATCGTCCAACATCTCATCAACGGCTATCTCATTCCGCTGATCCTTTATTGGATCGTACGCCAATCAACCGTCACACGCAGGGATGTCGAAGTCTCACAATTGCTAATGATCGTTTTTGGCGTCTACCTGGCTTTCACGGCGTTTTTCGAAGTAACGCAGACGTGGAGCATGGTGTTTCCCAAGTATATCGCCGACCCGACCATTGGCATCCACTTTGGACGTGCCCGCGGTCCGTTCCTGCAGTCGGTGCGTCTAGGTGTCTACCTGACGGCAGCCTGGTTCATGGCGTGGATGCTACTGAACTGGCAAGGGCGATTCGGTCGCCGCGGCCAGCTCATTGGCATCGTGCTACTGCCCATTTTCCTGGGATCGCTCTACGTTACCTACACCCGCTCAGTGTGGATGGGTGTCGCTTTGATTGTGGCCCTGACGACCTTTGCCACGCTCCATGGACGGACACGCTGGGCGGCGATCGCCTGCATGATGTTTGCCGGGCTGGCGGTTGTGGCCGTTAAAGGAGACAAGCTGGTGTCGTTCCAGCGGGAGTATAGTGCGGCGGAAACGCGTGAATCCACCAGCATGCGCGGTAGCTTCGCCTATGTCTCCTGGCTGATGTTCAAAGAACGGCCGATATCCGGCTTCGGTTTCGGTCACTTCAGTCGGGAGAACCAACGGTTTCTCAACGATCGCGCATTGCCATTGCGACATGAAGCGATCCGCGGCTATATCCACCACAATACATTTCTTTCGTTGCTGGTCGACCTGGGGCTGTTCGGCCTGCTGCTGTACGGACTGCTCCTCTACCGCTGGGGACGTGGCGCATGGCAGCTATGGTGTAACCAACGTGCGCCCGACTGGATGAGATCGCATGGACTACTGATGCTAGGGTTCATGATCGCCTATATGGTCCAAATGCTGTTCCACGAGGTTAGCTATTCGCCCATGGAGAACGGTATCCTATACTTGTTGGCCGGTCTGACGGCGGCGCTGAGATCCCAGCAGGAACCTGCTATGTCAACGCCGCGGGCCACCGGTCAATTCGAATCGCCCAGTCCCTTCTGGCGTTTGGCCAATTCGCCACGGTAGTGAATTGCTGGTCGTTTCCCACGTCGACTCCAAAATTCGTTATCCAACTGCTAAAAAATGCCATGAATGATACCCCTCAACGCGATCGTCGTGTCCACTTGTTCGGCGTGCAGATCGATGCCTTGACAATGACTCAGGCAGTGCGCCAACTGCAGGACTGGATCTTCGGTTCGGAGGTGACGTGTCACTATGTCGTAACACCCAACGTGGATCACACCGTCATGCTACAGGAACGATCTGACTTGCGCGCGGCATATGCCGACGCATCCCTGATCCTCGCCGATGGTGCTCCTGTTGTCCTTGCCTCGCGACTGTTGGGCAAAACGCTTCCGGAACGCGTCACCGGTTCGGACCTCGTACCAACGCTCTTTGCCGCCGCCACGCCAGAACGGCCGATCACCGTGTTTCTGCTCGGGGCCGCTGAGGGGGTCGCCGATCGCGCAAAAGAAAATATCGAACGTCGATGGCCTGCTGTGAAAGTGGTTGGGACTTTCAGCCCTCCCCTTGGTTTCGAAAAGAGCGACGCTGCTAACGAGGATATCATCCGCCGAGTGGCCGCTGCCCAACCGGATTGCCTGGTCGTTGGTCTGGGAGCTCCCAAGCAAGAGCTTTGGGTCCATCAACATCATCGACAATTGTCCGCCAAAATCGCCTTGTGCGTTGGCGCCACCATCGATTTTTTGGCCGGCGAAAAACCGCGTGCGCCCGTCTGGATGCAAAAGTCGGGACTGGAATGGGTCCATCGTTTGGCCAGCGAACCACGTCGATTATTCAAGCGTTATGCTCGCGACGCTGTCGTGTTTCCTAAAATTGTTTATCGAGAATGGCGCAATCGGACGCAGAATATGTCGTCGTTGGCCTGATGTGCCTCGCAATGTTCGGTCCCACTCTGCTAAGCTACGCCACAACGAGTTAACTCCCTATTCGCCGTGCCTGGAGCGTTCCTTGCTGCGAGTGAGTGGAAGCCATTGAGGGAATCGGTAATACGAAGTAGGGAGGCCTCGGTTATGTCCAACGCTATCGTGCTCGTCTGCGATCGTCTCGGCGCCGGATTTGTTGGTCCGTACGGCAACACTTGGATTGATACTCCGGGATTCAATCAACTAGCGACGCAGTCGCTGTTGGTCGAATGGGCCTGGGGCGACTCTGGCGACCTGCGGCAGCTCTATCGTTCGTATTGGTTGGGGATACACGCGGCCTCCAAGGCGTCGTCGCCGACAACGTGTCTTGCTGCAACCCTCAACCAACACGGAATCGCCACGGCTCTAGTCACTGACGACATCGATGTCGTTCAAATGGCCGTAGCCGATAGGTTTCAACGCAAGGTCTTCGTCCCCACGCTTGACAGACAGGAAGCGGCTTGCGAATTGGAGGAGATCCAGGCCGCGGAAGTGCTGGCGACAGCGGCAAGTGTATTGGACGATTTGCCCGAGCCTTATCTGTTATGGATCCACGCCCGTGGATTGGCCGGGAGGTGGGACGCCCCCTGGGAAATGCGTGCGGACCTCGCCGACGAAGAGGATCCGGCACCACCTCATTGGACCGCATCTCCACATTGCCAGTTGTCCTCGGACATTGACCCTGACGTCGTGCTTGGTATCGCACAGGCCTACGGCGCTCAGGTGATGGCCATCGACGCTCACGTCGATGCCCTCCTGCAGTATTTCGGAAGTCACCCGACGGCGGCCAAGGCACTTTGGCATGTCACGTCATCCCGTGGCTATCCATTGGGCGAACACGGAGGAGTTGGCAGCGGAGAAGATCATCTGTGGGGAAACTTGCTGCAAATTCCTTCGCTATGGCGTTTTCCCGACGGTCGCGGCGCCCTGCAACGCGCTTCGGTTATCTGGCAGCCTTGTGATATGCGGGCGACGCTAGAGCCCTGGTGCCTTGGTGTTCCGATTTCTGGGGAATTGCCGCGAGGAAGTGTTTTGCCGCTGCTGGACGACCCCTCGGCGTCGCTGCGTCAAGCGGCGATGTCCGTGAGCGAACAAGAAGAATCCATCATGACGAATTCCTGGTTCTATTGCCGCGCGCGGCAAGATCGTATGAAACATCGTTTGTTCGTCAAG
>JAGQPD010001013.1 GCA_020426865.1 Planctomycetales bacterium | reverse complement strand
CTGTAACACACAATGCTAAGACTACATGAAAAATTATGACGTGTATATACTGTTAACGTTCAGTTCGCACCATTATTTTTAACCAAAATCGAAGACGAACAGTCCCAGGTAGAACCTACTTAGTTTAGTTGGCTCAGATGGAGATGTCACGCCTAAAAACCGACATGTGTGCAGATGTCGCGAGATCTATCCGAGTCGGAGAGGACCAGCATCTTCGATCAGTAAAGCCCGTTGGGGGGAGCGAGTTCATTCAGGTGTGTCATATACGTTCTGAAGTGCCAATATGGCTTTTCGCATCGTGGTGTTTTTCTCTCGAGCTCGTATGTCTTCGACGTCGCGCTCGATGGTTGATCCAATTAGATTGATGCGCCGGACAACATAGCCACGAAAGGATATGCGTACCCCAAGATTCAATTTGTGATCATAGGTGATTTCTATGTCGCTGGACGTGTACAATCCGTCGTACCCGTCATTCGCAACGCTTTTGATCAACCGCGTCCGAATTTCTTGCGTCGACATCGGCCTCGGTAAGTAAACATGCATACAGTATAAAGAACGGCCGCCGTCTCGTCCTAACCACCCTCGATGACATATTGGCATGTACAAGTCGGATAGGAGAGCACTGAAGGTAATTCCAATTAGCAATGTTCGGCAAGTAAACCGGAACTTCCAACGTGTGCTTTCTGACAATGTGTTTAATCCACGTGATGATCTGACGACGCCGCTTCCGCTCCGCATCATAGCAAATAGGCGCTCTGATTGGCAAAGGACATGACGAATGTGGGCAGCGTCGCGCATTCCAAAATCACTCATCTCGAGGTCAGACGGGCCAGTTGCGGGAAGGGGACACAGACACTGTGGTTTCCGGATGGAAGAAAGCGATGGGAATTGCAATTGCAGAACCACAAACGTGTGCGTCGTTCTGTGTGGCACTCAAATGGCCAACTGAAGGTAACGGAACACTACGTTAACGGACATGTAGACGGCGAGTTCAAATCGTACTGCCGGCTTTGTCCGCTTATACCATTCCCCAGCAATCATTGACTAGGCGGCAATTCTGGAAACGGAGAGAAGCAAATCATGTGTCGTTTAGCGAGTATGTCGGTTGAGTCGAAGCGAAATGAATTGTTGGAAAGCAGGTGGTTCCACACGAGTAAGTGCGTGATTGTGACCGTTGTTGTGTTACTGTGGGCTACGTGCACGGTTGCCCAAGAGCGAGACACGAAGCTGCCGGGGGCAAAGCCCAGCAGCGACGGAGGCCCGAGTTCCATTCCGTTTGAGTGGCATCCGCCCTGCGATCCGTGGGACGGTCAGTTGGCCTACTGCGATGTGATCAATGGCGACCTCATCATCTTGGGAACCGCCGATAGTGAGAAGATCTACATTGATGTCGCGGCCGTCGACAAGGTCGAACCGTCGATCCTGGTGTTCGTGATCGTCAAGCACTCGGACGGAAGTACGCAGCACTTTCTGTTCGACGAGATGGACATCCTCGCCAGCGCCGGCATCTGGTCGATCGAGGACATCCCTGGTGATTTCGACCCGAAGATCTATGTCGAGGCTCGCTGCGGCGATGATATCGTTGTGAATGCGACGGAGACGGATATGATTGCGGACTTGGGAGAAGGTGATGACATTTGTAGCACGGGCGGCGGGGACGACCACATCATTGGTGGGCCCGGCGATGACATTATCTTTGGCGGTTGGGGACTCGATACGATTGAAGGGGGCGTCGGTCGGGATATCTTACACGGCGGAGCGGCTGCCGACGGCGTCTTTGGCCCATTGGCGGAATATCACTCCGCAGCGTTTATCGCTGACCCAATTGGCAAAATTGAAGACGGTCAGCGGGACATCTTGGATTGTGGCCAAGACGCCGACCTTGACATCCTCGTGGCCGAAAAGAGTATCTCTAGTAGCGGTCTCGAAGTAATCGTCGATGATTTGGTCAATCGCGACTACAACAGTCCACCCGGAACGGATGTTATCCTCAAGTAGCCGTTGGTTGCAAAGCGCTGGAGCCTCAAAGAATTGCTAAGGCAAATTGTCAGCGCCAGCCAATCGAGGACAGCGGTAGCAGGCTTCATCTCGGGAACGGATATCGCCACGGCATCGCTTGAGCGGTGTTCGTTCCAGAGGTCGAAGTCGGACACGTCAACCACCAGATTGCCATTGAAGTTTCCGTGGGACCACAAAGTTGATAGCTCGAACTTGTGGCTGTTCCAAGTAACAAAATCGGCATCGTTGACTTCGCCATCAAGGTTGGCGTCACCGAGTTCGTAGGGGGCCGCAAGTTCTTTGTGGTCGGCGGCGAACAGTAGCCAAGCGTCGCGATCTGCCAAGTCGACGACTGTAGCGCCGTTGAAGTCGAACGGCTCATGGCCATGTTCGGAAATGCCGACCGTTAGGTCGCCAAG